>QHWK01000109.1:0-335 GCA_003223775.1 Acidobacteriota bacterium | reverse complement strand
GATGCGCGTCGTCACGCAGCCCTGTGAACGTCATGTAGATCAGCGCGCCGTCGTCGGTCTCGAGCGTGACCCGCAGATCGAGCTCGAGCGCGTTGTCGGCCCTGCCCGAGACCCAGTCGCCGCCGCCGGCGAGCACCTTGCCGCGAAGGCGCTCGCCTTCGAACGAGCCGCCGATCACCGGAAAGATGGACAGCGTGCCGTGCGGTGTCGCGCCCACGTCCTCGGTCGGAGAGGTGGCGAGACACAGCAGCATGAGCGGACGTGAGCGCATGGGATGTCGGTTAGAGCAGCTCGTGGATGGTGTAGATGGGGCCTTCAGCGCGGCGATCGCCGCT
>QHWK01000108.1 GCA_003223775.1 Acidobacteriota bacterium | reverse complement strand
GTCGATGTGAAACGTGATCACGACGACGGCGCCGAGCGTCGCGCCGGTCGACAGGCCGAGCGTATCGGGCGACGCGAGCGGGTTGCGCAGAAACGCCTGGAAGACGACGCCGGCGACGGCGAGGCTGCTGCCGACGAGCAGCGCCGCCAGCACGCGCGGCAGCCGCGCGATGAAGAACACCTGCGCGTCGACGTTGTCGGCGAACGGGATCGATCGATCGAAGACGCGCGACAGCGCGATCGGCGTCGTGCCCACGAGCGGCGCGGCGAGGCACGCCGCCGCCGCGATCGCACCGAAGGCCGCGATCGTGACGACGATCCGCCGGCGCAGATCATTCGACGCGGGCAAGCGGCACCACGATGAGATGCCCCGCGCGCGGATGATCGGCGACGTCGGCATCCACCCCGTAGAGAATCCGGACGTTCTCGCGCGTCAGCACGTCGCGCGTCGCTCCGGCGGCGATCGCGCGCCCGCCCTTGAGCAGCACGAGGTCGCTGCAGAGCGTCGCCGCGAGGTTCAGATCGTGCGTCGACACCGCCATCGTGACACCGCGCTCGCGGTTCAGCCGCAGGAGCAGCGCGGCGATCTCCAGCTGAAAGCCGGGATCGAGCGACGCCGTCGGCTCGTCGAGCAGCAGCACGTCGGACGCCTGGGCCAGCGCGCTCGCGATCACGACGCGCTGTTTCTCGCCGCCGCTCAGCGTCGCGAACGGCCGTGCCTCGAGGCCGATCGTCCCCGTCGCCGCGAGCGCGTCGCGCGCAATGCTCAGATCGGTCGCCCCCTCGAGCTCGAATGCGCTGAGGTGCGGATAGCGCCCCATCAGGACGATCTCGAGCGCGGTGAAGTCGAAGGCGGAGTGCGTGTCCTGCGGCACGACGGCGATGCGGCGCGCGAGATGGCGGCGCGACAGCGCGCCGACGTCGGCGCCGTCGAGCGTCACACGGCCCGACGCCGGCTTCAGCGTCCCCGACAGCAGGCGGAGCATCGTCGTCTTGCCCGATCCGTTCGGCCCGATCAGCCCGACGATCCCGCCGCGCTCGATCGACAGCGAGACGCCGTCCAGCACGAGCGGCGCGCCGCGATCGTAGGCGAACGAGACGCCGTGGGCGGCGAGCATCAGCCCGCAACCCGCAATCCGCAACCCGCAATCCGGATGTCGATCGCCCAGCATCCGGATCGGCGGACGCGATCTCCCAGCTCGAACGCGATCGGCCGGCTGAAGAGCGGACTGCGCGTCACGACCGTGTGATACTCGCCGCGCTCACCGCACGGATCGACGCCGCGCTCGAGAAGCTCCGCCAGCATCGCGCGGCGAAGCGGGCGCCCCAGCCAGGAGTCGTCGAGACATTCGGCGCGCGCCGTGACAATCACCGCATCGTTCGCCGCCGCCGTCCACGCCTCGAACAACGCCGTCGTGGACGATCCGAAGAGCGGCTCCACGGCGGTGAGCCGGTGCGGCGCGCACGCCTGCTCCGCCCAGCGCCGATGTTCGTCGAAGAGGATGTCGCCGAAGATCACGTGCGTGACGCCGTCGCGCGCCGCCTCGGCGAGCGCGTCGGCGAAGGCCGCGTCGTAGTCGGCCCACGCGCACGCGCGCCAGACGCGGCGCACGCCGAGCCGCTCCGCCTGCGCGTCGAGGACCTCGGACCGCAACCCGTGCGATCGACTCCGTCCCGCCTCCTCGTCGCACATCGTCACCATGGCGACGACGTCGAAGCCCTCGAGCGCGCGCTGCAGCGCGGCGCAGCTGTCCTTGCCGCCGCTCCACGAGATCGCGGCGCGAGGCTTCGCGGCCACGCTAAAACCCGATCCGCAGGCCGATGCGCACGGCGCGCTTCAGCGCCGGGTAGCCGAGCGGCTCCATGTAGTCGGCGTTGGCGACGTTGTCGATCGACATCAGGATCGCCGCACGGGGTGTGACGGCATACGAGACGCGCGCGTCCCACGTCGAGTAGCTCGGGTGCTCGAGGATCGGCGGCTGCAGCGACGCGAAGTCGCTGTCCACGAAACGCCCGACGAAGACGCCCGACAGGTTCGCGGCGACGGGGCCGCGGCTCCAGCTCGCGTCGACGAAGCCCGAATGCCGCGGCCGGCGAAACAGCCATTTGCCGGGCGCGAGCACGACGCTCGACGGCGACGTGCTGTCGACGATCTGGGAGTCGAGGAACGTGTACCCGCCGCGGATGCGAAAGGCTGCCGCCGGCGCGGCGTCGGCCGCAAGTTCCGCGCCGCGCGCGCGCGTCAGGCCGATGTTGAAGAACTGCGACTCGAATGTCGCAGGGTTCGTCGTGCGCGTCGAGATCAGGTTTCGGAACCGGTTGTCGAACCACGTCGCCTCGATCCGGAGGCGATCGCCCGCGACGCGCTGCTCGATGCCGGCTTCGACGGTGCGCGATCGTTCCGGCTCGAGGTCGGGATTGCCGCGGAAGAACGGCGAGGGGCTGAACGACTGCAGGACCGTCGGCTCCTTGATGCCGAGGCCCGCGGACGCATGCAGCCGCGTGTCGCCGATCGCCGCGCGTCCCGCGCCGCCCTCGTGCGCGACGACGACCACCGCGCCGCGCGGGACGGCGGCGGTGCCGAAGCTGGCGTTGCGCTCCACGCGTCCGCTCGCGGTGAGGACGACGCGCGGCCAGATCGCCTGATGCTGCGCGACAACGCCGACGTTGTCTCGCGAGGCGGGCGTCGCCGTCCCGGCAAGGCGGTCCTGCAGCGTCGCGCGCTCGCCGTCCCAGTCGGCGGCGAGCGTCAGCAGGTGGCTGCCGCGGGCGGCGTCGTTCGCGAGCCGCACGTCGGCCTGGTAGCTCGCGTGATGGCGGCGCAGCGCGTTGAACGAGTCGAATCGAAAATCGGTGAACTGAAACGGCGCGATCCGTCCGTCGAACTGCGGCGTGTACGGCGGATCGGCGACGAGGTTCGTCGATTGTTGATGCAGGATCGACAGCGAATAGCTCGCGCGCTCGCGAAATGCCGGCGTCGGCTGGTGATCGAGCGTCGCGCCGCCGACGCCGTCGTGCTGCTCGAAGAAGGCGTCGAGATCGGGCCGGCCGAAGGCCGTCTGTCCAGGCGTGCCGTTGTGCTGCCGCTGCGTGCGGCCGACCAGGCGCAGCGTCGCCGATCCGCCGAGCACCACGCCGGCGGCACCCGAGATCGTCGCGTCGCGGAATGCGCTGTTCGGCTCGCGGTTGTCGGTGCTCAGGCCCGACGCGCCGAACGAGTAGTCGAACGGTCCCGAGGTGCCCGCCACCTGACCGCCGCCGCGCACGGTGGCGTACGTGCCGCCCTCGATCCACGCCGAGCCGCCCGGCCGCGCGCCCGGCGCGGCGCGCTTCGTGATGAGCTGCACGACGCTCGCCATCGCGTCCGATCCGAACAGCGCCGACTGCGCGCCGCGGACGATCTCGAGCCGATCGAGATTGTCGGTCGTGAGGCTGCTGAAGTTGAACGTGCCGCCCGGCTCGTTGAGCGGAATCCCGTCGAGCAGCACTTTGTTGTAGCTGCTCTCGCCGCCCCGGACGAAGAGCGATGTCACGCCGCCGGGCGCGCCGGTGCGCACGATCGCGGCGCCCGGGGTGCCGCGGAGAAGATCCGCGACGAGCGGCACGCGCCGCCGTTCGAGATCGTCGGCGGTGAAGACGGTGACGCTCGCGCCGACCTGTCCGGCCGGCGCCTCCGTGCGCGTCGCCGTGACGACGACTGTTTCCTGAATTGGCGCCACCGCGAGCGCGATGCGCAGCGGCTGCGCGGCGTCGCAGCGGACCGTCGCCGGCCCGAAGCCGGTGAGCGACGCCTCGACACGGCAATCCTCGTCCGGCGCCGCGAACCGGAATCGGCCGGCCTCGTCGGTGAACATCGCGGCCAGTTCGCGGCCCGAGGAATCGAGCGCGCGAACGTGCGCGCGCGGCAGCGTGCGCCCCGAGTCGTCGACGACGAGGCCGGCGACCTCGCGTGCCGCGGCCGAAGACGCGCCTCCGGCAAGGAATGAAAGGATCAGCAGTGTGGACGGAAGACGGACATGCATGTGGGCTCCTTCCGGCGTCGCTCGCGCCGAAAAAAGGACGCCCCCGGGGTCAGGTTTCCTGACTCGCGGATCGCCGCGCCACGGTGTGGTCTTCCCAGCGTCGAATTGTGCGTACCGGGGAGGGAGTATAGCAGGGTTGCCTGAACCCGCTGTTTTTCGTAACATGGTTCGATCGTGTCCGTACTTGGGACGCGGCATCCACGAGCCCAAAACCGAGAGGATTCAATGAGCAAGAGCTCGACCGTGACCGTTCGCGCAAGGCCTGTGGACGATGTGGCCACGGCGACGGCCGGCGGCCTGACGATTCATGGCGAAACCTTCGTCGTCGAAACGGATCAGCGGATCGAGCTCGTCGATCTGACGAATCGCGTAATGGAGTTCGTCAAGAAATTCAACATGCGCGAGGGGCTCGTCAGCCTCTGGTCGATGCACACGACCTGCGCGCTGTTCATCAACGAGTTTCAGGTCGCGCTCCTTTCGGACATCAAGCGGTTTCTCGAACAGATGGTCGCGCGCGACGCCGAGTGGATGCACAACGATCCGAAGCACTCGGACTGCGACCGCATGAACGCCGACTCGCACCTGCGCGCGATGCTCCTCGGCCACAACGTCACCCTGCAGGTCAGCGGCGGCGAGGTGGTGCTGGGCCAATGGCAGCGCGTGCTGATGGCGGAGCTCGACGGCCCGCGCGCCCGCTCGCTCAGAGTGCAGATTTTCGGGGTGTCGTGAACCGCGGTCGGATCGCCGCGGCCGGCCTCGCCGACATCGCGGCCAAGCTCGACGCCGCCGTGCGCCTCGATTTCGACGACGGCGTGCGGCTGTTCGAATCGCCCGACCTGCTCGCCGTCGGCTGGCTCGCGAACCGCGAGCGCGAGAAGCGGCACGGCGGAAGGACGTTCTTCAATTACAACATCCGGCTCGAGGCGACCAACGTCTGCGTCGCGAGCTGCCTCTTCTGCGCCTTCGCGCGCCTCAAGCCCGGAGACGACGGCGCCTACACGATGACGCTGGAGGAGGTGTGGGACAAACTGCGCGCGCGCGCGCACCAGCCGCTCACGGAAATCCATGTCGTCAATGGACTCCACCCGGACCTGCCGTTTG
>QHWK01000107.1 GCA_003223775.1 Acidobacteriota bacterium | reverse complement strand
GTCGGCGGCCACGCCGACGACGATGAGCCACCGCGCCGGCGCGTCGACCGCCCACGGCACGTCGGTCGGCGAAAAACCCGGACGCAGCCGCTTGCCGACCGGATCCTGATTCGGCCAGTACTGCCGCGCCATCGACTCGTTGATCACGACGGCGCCCGGCGCCTCTTCGGTGTCGCTGTCCGCCAGATCGCGTCCGCGAACGAGCGGCTGCCCGATCAGGCGCAGATATCCCGGCGTGACGACGTCGTAGCCCGCGAACACCTGATCGTCGGGCCGAGCCGCGCGGCCCTCGACCTCGATCGGCGTCGACATCGCCATGCCGAGAAACGGCCGGAAGCTGACGGCGCCGGCGCCGCGCACGCCCGGCAGCCGCTCGATGCGCTGCAGGAGCCGCTCGTAGTAGCCGCGAATCTGTGCAGGCGCCGGATACTTCGTCTTCGGCAGCCACAGCTGCATCGTGATCAGATGGTCCGCGCGGAAGCCGGGCCTCACGTCCTGCAGCCGCCAGAAGCTCTTCACGAGCAGCGATGCGGAGACGAGCAGCACGATCGCGAGCGTCAGCTCCGCGCAGACGAGCGCGCGGCCGGCGCCGGCGCGCGCGGACGCGGCGGCCGAGAGCCGCAGGAACTCGCGGCGCGTCGTCTGCACGGCGGGGACGACGCCGAAGGCGACCCCGGTGAGCGCCGCCGCCGCGATGCTGAAGGCGAGCACGCGCAGATCGAGCGACGGCATCATCGGTCCGAACGTCCCCATGCCGACGTTGGTCCCCGCGTGCGGCAGCAGCGGAATGAGCGTCCATATGCCGAGGCGCGCGACCATCACGCCGGCGGCGCCGCTCGCCGCGGCGAGCAGCAGGCTCTCGGTGAGCGTGTGCCGAATCAGTTGCCAGCGCGACGCGCCAATCGCCGCGCGGATCGCGATCTCGCGCTGCCGCGCGACGGCGCGCCCGAGGAGGAGATTCGCCGCGTTGGCGCAGGCGATCAGCAGCACGAAGCCGGAGGCGACGAGCAGGACGACGAGCGCCGGCCGCACGTCGCGCACCTCGCGGCTCGGATAGAGCGGCGCCGCGCGCGCGCTCCAGCCGGTATTGGTGTCTGCGTGTTCCGCCGCGAGCTGCCGCGAGATCGCGTCGAGCTCGTCCTGCGCCTGCGCGAGCGACACCCCCGGCGCGAGGCGCGCGATCACCATCACCGAATGGTTCTGCCGATCGCGCAGCGCGGCGTCTTCGGCGAGCGGCATCCACAGATCGAGATCCGGCTGGTAGAACTGGAAGTCCTCCGGCAGGACGCCGATCACGGTGAACGGCCGGCTGTCGATCAGGAGCTGCCGGCCGATCGCCGACGGATCGGCGCCGAACCGCCGCGCCCAGACCCGATGCGTGAGCACGACGACGCGATCGCGGCCTGGTTGCGATTCCTCGCTGCGGAACGTGCGGCCGAGCGCCGCGTCGACGCCGAGCATCGAAAAGAACAGCGGCGACACACGCACGCCGCGGACCGATTCCGGCGGCCCCGCCGCCGCGCCCGTGTTGCGGATCGAGAAGTACCAATTGCGCCACATCGCGATCGCGTCGAACGAGCGCGCGCGCTCGCGCCAGTCGAGCGGAAATGCGGCGGGCGGAACAGCAGGTTGTCGATGACGCTGACGATCGCCGTGTTCGCGCCGATGCCCACCGCGAGCGTGGCAATCGCGATCGCCGCAAAGGCCGGCGCCTTGCGGAGCGTGCGGACCGCGCAGGTGACGTCGTGCGCGAAGGTGCTCATCGGCTGGAATGGATCATATGCCGCGCGAGCGGTTGTATTCCGCGATGCCCGCCGTGGCCAGCAGCGCGAGGAGCGCGCCGGGGATGATCGCTCCGAGCGCCTGCCCGAACGCGAACCAGGCGATCACGGCGCCGGCCATCGTGCAGGCGAGCATCGCGATGCCGGCCATCGCCAGCCGAGGGACGAGCGAGAGCAGTCCGCCGGCGATCTGCATCGCGCCGGTCAGATAACGGAACCATTGTCCGAACCCAATCCGGTCGAAGAGGCGGACCCACGTCGGATCGGTGAACTTCGACCAGCCGACGCCGACGAAGACTATCGCGATCGCGAGCCGAGGCAGCCACGCCGTCAGCAGGTCGATGCGGCTCGGGATCCGGTCCTGTTCCAGTTCGAGCATCGAGTGCTCCTCGCCGGTCGGCACGCCACGTCGCGCGTGCAGGCGCGCTTGGGTTGGACACCGAGTGGGCCCCAGGAGTTCCGCCGGTAGTAGCATGACGCGCATGGCGGACGTTCATGTTCCGCGGCTGGACGCGCACGACGAGCACGACGCCGCTCCCCTGGCAGCCACTGCTCGGCCGTCGCGGACACCGTCGATCGTCAAGATCGCGCTCGAAGTGGTGCTCATCGGCACCGGCGTGTTCCTCGGGCTGGCGGGCGAGCAGTGGCGCGAAAGCATGCGCCACCGCGAGCTCGCGGACGCCGCGCTTCGCCGCTTCCGGACGGAGATCCTCGCAAACCGCAAGGCCGTTGCGGCGGTGAAGGATTATCACGCCACGCTGAGGACCAGCATCGACGCGTACCTCGCGTCCGCTCCCGGGACGCGGCGCCGCGAGAACGTCCGCGTCAACGGCGTGCAGCCGGTGTTCTTCGAGCGGACGGCGTGGGATCTTTCGATGGTCACGCAGTCGCTGAACTACATCGACCCGCAGCTCGCGTTCGCGATCGCGCGCGTCTATAACGGTCAGCAGACCTACACCGACCTGACGCACGACATCCTGCAGGCCATGTATCTGCGGCCGCCGAACGAAGACCTCGATGCGTTCCTCAGCGCGCTGGCGGTGTATCTCGGCGACATCGTGCTGAACGAGCCGCGCCTGCTGACGATGTACGACGCGCTGCTGCCGCAGATCGATCGCGCGGTCGGCGATTCAGTCGACGAGCAGGCCGCGCCGCGATAGGTCGTCGGCCGCGCGCTTCGCCGCGTCGATCCGCTTCACGTTGACGTCGTAGGACAGCTGCGGCTGATCGGGGCCCGCGTCCGGTGGGTACCGGTGCGCGGCGTAGACTGGATACGCCTCCGTCCTCAGCTGCGCGAGCATCGCATGTCCGCGCCGCGCGTCTCGCTCGTGGCGCAGCGCCGAGATGTCGATCGGCGCGACGACGATGCGCTCGCCCGGCCCGGGCGACGCGTCGGCGAGCAGCCGTCCGTCGAAGTCGACGATCTGGCTGCCGCCGGGCCAGGAGTACGGCGGATAGTGTTCGAGCGAAGCGCCCTGGTTCGCCGCGACGACGTACGCGGTGTTCTCGATCGCGCGCGCGCGATTGATCGTCGTCCACCAGTTCATCGGCTCGGCGGAGCCCCAGGGATCCATGTACGCCGAGACGCGCGCGAGCACTTCGGCGCCGTTCGCCGCGAGCTGCCGGATCGCTTCGGGGAACAGCCAGTCGTAGCAGATCGCGCAGCCGATGCGGCCGATTTCCGTGTCGGCCACCGGAAAGAGGGGCCGGTCGTAGCCGGGCACGTCGTGCGGGCTCGCGTGCACCTCGTACGGAATCCACGGGTTCACTTTCCGGTAGCGGTACAGCATCCCCTCGGGCCCGACGAGGCACGTCGTGTTGAACACGACGCCCGGCCACGCGCTGTCCTGCTCGATCATCGAGCCGCTTTGAATGTAGACGCCGTGCTCGCGCGCCTTGCGCTCGAGCCGATCGGTGTGCTCGTTCGGAATCGGCACCGCGAGCTTCTCCGCGAGCTCGCGCGCCTCGGCGTACACCGGCGCCGCGTGTGCGAACTCCGGAAAGACGATCAGGCGCACGGGCAGGAACGGCGCGCTGCCGGCCACCGCGTGGTCGATCATGGCCAGCATCCGATCGGTGTTGCCGCGCATCTCGGATCGCGTGCGCGGATTCGGCAGATCCGTCTGGCATGCCGCGGCTGCATATCTGATCAGCGACACAGTTTCTTCTTTCGTTCCGCGGTAGCGCAGCCCTTCAGGGCTGCCCCGCGGTCGTTTTGGCAGGCCTGAAGGCCTGCGCTACAGGAGAATCTTCCTCGCCTTGTCGCGGTTCGGTCGGCAGCAGCGCCACCGCGACCGCGCCCGCTCCTGCCAGCGCGACGATGACGGCAAAACCCACGGCATAGCTGCCGGTGCGATCGCGCAGCATCGCGACGCCGAGCGGAACGACCGCCTCCGCGATGCTGTCGGTCGTCAGCACGAGGCCGAGCAGCCGCCCCATCACGCGGATGTCGAACAGCTCCGCCGCGACGAGCGGGATGATCATGTAGTCGCCGCCGAGGCCGATGCCGAACAGAAACGCGCAGACCCTGATCGCCCCGGGCGACTCGAAGAAGGCGAGCGGCGGAATCACGCACGCGACGATCGCGTAGACGAGCAGCATCACGCGCTTCTTCGGCCAGCGGTCGGCGAGCCATCCCATCAACAGCCGTCCGACGATGCTGCCGACGAGAATCACCGACAGCGTCACGGCGATCTGCGCCTGCGTCAGGTGGCGATCGAGCCCGAGATACAGCTTCAGGTTCTGCGTCGTGCCGCCAATCGCGCCGATCGACGCGAGGCTGCCGAAGGCGAGCAGCCAGAAGGCCGGCTGCGCGAGCGCCGGCGCGAGCGACGGCGGACGGCTCGCGCGCGCGTCGGCGTCGAGCCGCGGCGGCTCGTGGACGACGAACGCCGCCGGCAGCGCGACGACGATCATCAGGACGCCGAGGACGCGCAGCGCGCCGCGCCAGCCGAGCGCCTGCGTCAGCGCGACGGCGAGAATCGGCACGATCGCGCCGCCGACGCCGATGCCGAGATACGCGACGCCCATCGCCTTGCCGCGCGCGTCGCGGAACCAGCGCGTGAGGAGCACCTGCACGGGCAGCGGCCCGCCGCACACGTAGCCGAGCGCGTTGAAGAAGTAGAAGATGTAGAACGCCGTCAGCCCCGCGACGCTCGCGAAGCCGACGAGCGCGGCGCCCGCCATCACGATGCCGGCCATCATCAGGCGGCGCGGGCCGAAGCGATCGATCAACGCGCCGGCGGCGAAGCCGAACAGCGGCCCGACGATGAGCTTGCTGAGGGCGTTGCCCGACGTCACCTGCCACCGCGTCCAGCCGAGATCGCGCACGAAGAAGTCGTAAAAGAAGGGCATCCCGTAGAGCGCGAAGCCCACGATCGAGAAGAGCGAGAGGAAGGCGGCGGCGAGGGCCCGTGTCTGGGAAGCGCGCACTGAGGATGGCTACCCTTTCATCCGGCGGTAATGATATATCCCCTGTGCTCGTGCCCATGCGAACAGGCTCTGCCGCGCTTCTCGCCGGTTTCGTGCTCCTGCTGCTGAACAGCGCATATCTCGGCGCCGCGGCGACGCCGTCGCTGTTCTACGCGCTCAACGTGCTGCTGCACATCGGCCTCGGCGTGGCGCTGGCGATCGCCGGCGGGTGGCGTCTGCGCGGCGCGCGCGCCGACGCCGCGCTCGCGGTGGCCGCGCCGCTGCTCGCCGTCGCCGCGGTCGCGGGCGCGTATCTCAGCATCGCCGGCGCGTCGGGCGCGAACCGGCGCCTGCTCCCGGTGCACATCGGATCGGCGGTCGCGGGATCGGCGGCGCTCGTGTGCTGGATGATCGTGCGCGCGCGCGCGAGCCGGCATCAGATCGCGCGCGCGGCGGCGCTCCTCACCGCGCTCGTCCTCATCGCCGCCAGCGGATGGGCGTTTGTCGAGGCGCGCGGCTACGACGGCGGCCGCCGCGCGGCGTTCCGGATCGTGAACCCCGCGACGCCGCCGCTGCGGATGGAGGACGAAGGCGCCGGCGCCGCGAGCCCGTTCTTCCCGTCGTCGGCGAACACGAACGTCAACGGCACGATCCCGGCGCGCTTCTTTCAGACGAGCGAGATGTGCGGCCGCTGCCACCGCGACATCTACGAGCAGTGGACGTCGTCGGCGCATCACTTCTCGTCGTTCAACAACCAGTGGTATCGCAAATCGATCGAGTACATGCAGGACGTCGTCGGCACGAAGCCGTCGAAGTGGTGCGCCGGCTGCCACGACCACGCGGTGTTCTTCAACGGCCGCTTCGACCGGCCGATCCGCGAGCAGATCGAGACGCCGGAAGCGCAGGCGGGGCTCGGCTGCACGTCGTGCCACGCGATCACGCGCGTCAACAGCACGATGGGCCAGGGCGACTTCGTCGTCGAGTACCCGGCGCTGCACGATCTCGCGACGAGCGACACGCCGTGGCTGCGGCTCGCGCACGATCAGTTCACCTACGTCGATCCGCAGCCGCACCGCGAGACGTTCCTCAAGCCGTTCCACCGCGAGCAGACGGCGGAGTTCTGCTCGAGCTGCCATAAGGTGCACCTCGATGTCCCGGTGAACGGCTACCGCTGGTTCCGCGGCTTCAACGACTACGAGCGCTCCGACGATCCGGCGGCGAAGAACGGCGTCGTCCGGTCGCACCGGTTTCCCGGCGCGAACACCGCGCTGCCGTTCGTCAACCACGACCGCGCGCAGCTGGACGCCGTGCAGTCGTTCCTCCGCGACGGGCAGATTTCGGTCGACGTGTTCGGCATCGTCCGCGGCGGCGCGCCGGCGGCCGGCGAATCGCAAGGCGAGCGACCTTCGGAACCGGTGCTCTCGAGCACGTTCGCGGTCGGCGAAGAGTCGATGAACTTCGGATCGGCGGTGGCGAGCCTGCGCGGCGCCGACGAAGTGATCGCGCCGCTCGACCGCGTCAACGCCTCGGTGCGCCGCGGCGAATCGGTGCGCGTCGAGGTCGTCGTCCGCACGCGCAAGGTCGGGCATTTCTTTCCCGGCGGCACGGTGGACGCGTTCGACGTCTGGGTCGAGCTCGAGGCGGTGGACGATCGCGGCCGCGTCATCCTGCACAGCGGCTCGGTCGCCGACGACGGCAAGGGCCCGGTCGATCCCGGCGCGCATTTCTACCGCAGCCTGCTGATCGACGAGCACGGCAACCCGATCAACAAACGGAACGCGTGGGCCGCGCGATCGGTGGCCTACGTCCGTCTCGTGCCGCCCGGCGCCGCCGACACCGTGCACTACCGTCTCGACGTACCGGCCGACGCCGGCGATCGCATTGTCCTGAAGGCGCGAGTGAACTACCGCAAGTTCGCGTGGTGGAACACGCAGTGGTCGTACGCCGGCGTGCGCGATCGCTCGCAGCCGCCGTTCGCCCTTGCGCAGGGGTACGACGACGGCCGGTGGGTATTCACCGGCGACACGTCGCACGTCTCGGGCGGCGTGAAAGCGATTCCCGACATTCCGACGACGACGATGGCGGAAAGCACGGCGACGCTGCGCGTCGTCGGCGGCGCGCCCGCGGATGCGGCGGTCGCCGATACGACGGTGCGCGAGCGGTGGAACGACTACGGGATCGGCCTGCTGCTGCAGGGCCATCTCAAAGGCGCGGAAGCGATCTTCGAAAACGTGACGAAGATGGATCCCGGCTATGCGGACGGCTGGGTGAACGTCGCGCGCGCGCGGCTGCAGGAAGGCAACCTCGCGGGCGCGGAGGAGATGCTGCGCGCGGCGCTGAAGATCGATCCGCGCCTGGCGAAGACGCATTTCTTCCTCGGGAGCGTGCTGAAGAACGACGGACGCTACGACGAGGCGCTCGAGCACCTGCAGATCGCGGCGTCGCAGTATCCGCGAGACCGCGTCGTGCGCAACCAGCTCGGGCGCGTTCTATTGCTGCAGCGCCGGTTCGACGAGGCGATCGCGCAGTTCAGACGCGCGCTCGACGTGGATCCCGAAGATCTGCAGGCGCACTACAACCTGATGCTGTGCTACCAGGGCACCGCGCAGCCGCAGCTCGCCGAGCGCGAGCGGCTGCTCTACCTGCGGTTCAAGGCCGACGAGTCGTCGCAGGCGATCACCGGTCCGTACCGCAGCCTGCATCCCGACGACAACAACGAGCGGCAGGCGATCCACGAGCATCGGTCCGCGGCCGGCGCGTCGGCTCGCGTGCGACGCTGATGCGGCGCGCGTTTTTCGCGGCGGGCGCCGCCGCCTGTGTGCTTGCCGCCCACACCAGCATCGCGCGCGCCGGCGCGAGCGCCGCCGCGTCGGTCTTCGCGGACGCGACGAGCGCCGCCGGCATTCGTTTCCGGCACACCAGCGGCGCGTTCGGGAAGAAATACCTGCCCGAGACGATGGGATCGGGCGTCGCGTTCTTCGACGCCGACGGCGACGGGTTCGTCGATCTGTTCTTCGTCAACTCGACGCACTGGCCGGGACGTGCGGGCCCGCCGTCGCGACACGCGCTCTATCACAACAACCACGACGGGACGTTCACCGACGTCACCGCGCAGTCGGGCCTCGGCGTCGAGATGTACGGCCTCGGCGCCGCCGCCGGCGACTACGACAACGACGGGCGCACGGATCTCTTCGTCACCGGCCTGAACGGCAATCGTCTGTTCCACAACGCCGGCGGCGGCCGCTTCGTCGACGTGACGGCGCGCGCGGGCGTCGCGTCGCCCGCGTTCTCCACGTCGGCGGCGTGGCTCGACTACGACCGCGACGGCCGCCTCGATCTCTTCGTCGCGAACTACGTCGACTGGTCGATCGCCGCCGATCTGACGTGCACGCTCGACGGCAAGACGAAGTCGTACTGCACGCCGGAGTCGTACAAGGGGCACAGCCCGGTGCTCTTCCACAACCGCGGCGACGGCACGTTCGAGGACGCGACGCGCGCGGCGGGCCTCTACGATCCCGCGTCGAAGGCGCTCGGCGTCGCGCTCATCGACTACGACCGCGACGGCTGGATCGATCTGGTCGTCGCGAACGATACGCAGCCGAACCGTCTGTATCGCAACCGCCGCAACGGGACGTTCGCCGACGTCGGCACGACGGCCGGCATCGCCTTCAACGAGGCCGGCGTCGCGCGCGCCGGGATGGGCGTCGACGCCGCCGACTCCGACGGCTCCGGCCGCGCGAGCATCGTCATCGGCAATTTCGCGAACGAGATGATGGCGCTCTACAGCGCGGACGCGAGCGGGCTGTTCATCGACGAGGCGCCGAGGTCGGCCGTCGGACGCAACTCGCTCCTGACGCTCACCTTCGGC
>QHWK01000106.1 GCA_003223775.1 Acidobacteriota bacterium | reverse complement strand
CGGTGGTCGCCGGCTTCGAGCGCGGCCTGTTCGTCGAGCCGACGATCTTCTACGACGTCGACAACGCGGACCGCATCGCGCGCGAGGAGATCTTCGGGCCGGTCGCGTCGGTGATCCCGTTCGACTCCGAGGCCGACGCGCTGCGGATCGCGAACGACACGTACTACGGGCTGGCCGCCGCGGTCTGGACGCGCGACATCTTCCGCGCACTGCGCACCGTGAAGCAGCTGCGCGCCGGCATCGTGTGGGTGAATCACATGCAGCCGACCTACATCGAGGCGCCGTGGGGCGGCTACAAACAAAGCGGCATCGGCCGCGAGCTCGGCAAGTGGGGCGTGGAGGAGTATCTGAACGTCAAGCAGGTGTACATCAATCTCTCGGAGCAACCGATTGGCTGGTACTGAGAGTGCGTTTCAAACGTGTAGGGCGAGGCTTTCAGCCTCGCCAGGCGACCCTGAAAAGGTCGCCCTACGTGTGAGTTTTGAAACGCGTCCAATTGACACACGCAGGAGGGCACGATGACGTATTACGGCGGCAAGGAGCTCGCGGCGGCGTTTCGCACCGTCCGCAAGAACACGGTCCAGATCGCGGAAGACATTCCCGAGAACAAGTACGACTTCAAGGCGGCGCCCGACTGCCGCAGCGTCAAGGAGACGCTCGCGCACATCGGCGCCTCGACCGGGTTCCAGCATTTCGTCCACTCGACGAAGGTGACCGACATGCGGACGGTGAACTTCGCCGAGCTGTTCCAGCGCTTCTCCGCCGAGGAGCAGAAGCCGCGGACGAAGGCGGAGCTCGTCGCCTACCTGACATCCGAAGGCGAGAATTTCGCGCAGTTCCTCGAAGGGCTGCCCGAATCGGTCCTCGCCGAGACGGTGACGATGTCGCCGCAGGGCGGCGGCGGGACGAAGACGCGGTTCGAGATGCTGCTCGGCGCGAAGGAGCACGAGATGCACCATCGCGGGCAGCTGATGACGATCGAGCGGATCATCGGCGTCGTCCCGCACCTGACGCGCCAGATGCAGGAGCGCATGGCGCAGATGCAGGCCGCGCAGCAGTCGGCGGGCCCGCGGTGAACGCCGCGCTCGCCGCGGCCATCGGCGTGGTGATGGTTGCCGGCGCGCTCCAGTCGGGCGCGCCGGCGATCGCGCACGAGTACGCGGACGTCAACGGCGTCAAGCTCCACTACGCGCGCGCGGGCAAGGGACCGCTGATCGTCTTCCTGCACGGCTTCCCGGAATTCTGGTACGAGTGGAAGCACCAGCTGGCGGAATTCTCCACCGACCACACGGCCGTCGCGCCGGACATGCGCGGCTACAACCTGTCGTCGAAGCCGAGCGAGCTGTCGGAGTACGCGGTGCCGAAGCTCGCCGACGACGTGCGCGCGCTCGCGAGCGAGTTGTTGAAGGCGGCGGGCGGCGAACGCTTCACGCTGGTCGCGCACGACTGGGGCGGCGTCGTCGCCTGGGTATTCGCGGCGCTACACCCGGAGATGCTCGACAGGCTGGTGATCGTCAACGCGCCGCACCCGACGATCTTCAGCCGCCTGCTGCGCGACGATCCGGCGCAGCAGAAAGCCAGCGGCTACATGCTCCTGTTTCGCGGACCGCAGGCGGAGGAGACGCTGTCGGCGAACGGGTACGCGATGCTGACGTCGATGGTGCTCGGCGGCGGCCTGAAGAACGGCACCGTCACCGACGCCGACACGCAGATGTACGTCGACGCGTGGTCGCAGCCGGGCGCGCTGACCGGCGGGCTGAACTACTATCGCGCGGCGGCGATCGGGCCGCCGGCGCCTGGCGACGCGGCGCGGCCCGCCAACAACCTGAATGGCCTCGAGACCGTGGTGCCGAAGCTCACCGTGAAGCGCATCCCCGACGGGACGCATTGGGTGGTGCGCGAGCAGGCGCCGGAGGTGAACCGGCTCATTCGCGAATTCCTCGCGCAGCCTTGACGTGCCTGCGGCCCGACCGCGCTTCGACGCGGAGACGCTCCGGTTCCTGCGCGCGCTGAAGCGGAACAACCGCCGCGAGTGGTTCAACTCGCACCGCGACGATTACGAGCGGCGCGTCCGCGATCCGATGACCGCGATCGTCGAGCGGCTCGCCGCCGACTTCCGATCGCTTGCGCCGGAGCTCGTCGCCAGCCCGAAGATCTCGATGTATCGCATTTACCGCGACACACGCTTCTCGGAGAACAAGGCGCCGTACAAGACGCACGTCGCGGCGGTTTTTCCAACGCGCGGCCTGGCGAAGCACGAGGGCGCCGGCCTCTACTTTCACATCTCGACCGACGAGGTGTGGATCGGCGGCGGGATGTACGCGCCGCAGCCGCCGCAGCTCCAGGCCGTGCGCGAGCACATCGCCGGGAACGTCCGTCAGCTGCGCGCCATCGTCGAATCGCCGGCCTTCCGCCGCGCGATCACGCTCCAGGGCGAGAAGCTGTCGCGCGTGCCACGCGGCTTCCCGAAAGATCATGTCGCGGCCGAGTACCTGAAGTTCCGCCACTTCATCGCCGGCGCGGAGTTCCCGGCGGCGTTCGCCGCGAGCCCGAAGTTCTACCCGACGCTGCTGGCGACGTTCCGCGCGGTGCTTCCGCTGTCGCGATTTCTCAATGCGCCGCTCATCGCGGCGCCCGCCGCGAGGGCGGCGGCCGTGCGCGCGCCGAAACGCGCATGAGCGAAGACGAGGACCTCGACGCGCTCGTCAGCGAGCTGAACGCCGGCGCGCCGGAGCCGGCGGACGCCGGCGAGCAGATGATCCGGCTGCGCGCGTGGCTCGAGCAGGTCGTCGAGCGATCGGCGAGCGATCTGCTGCTCGTCGCCGGCGCGCCGCCGTCGATTCGCGTCGACGGCCTCGTCGCCGCCCTCGAGCCGACGTTCGGCGGCCCGCTCGGCAGCGAGGAGATTCAGGACGCCGTGCTGCCGGCGCTGCCGCCGCACGCGCGGCGGCAGTACCACGAGCGCGGCATCGCCGACGGCTCGTATCGCTCGCCGGATCTCGGCCGGTTCCGCATCAACCTCCATCACGAGCGCGGCCGCACTGCGGCGGCGATCCGCCGGCTGCCGAGCGTGCCGCCGCGCTTCGCGTCGCTGCTCCTGCCGCCGAACGTCGAGGCGCTGACGCGGCTCCCCCGCGGGCTCGTGCTCGTCGGCGGCGCCACCGGCTCGGGCAAGACGACGACGCTGGCGGCGCTCGTGAACGAGATCAACCTGCGCGACGCGCGCCACATCATCACGATCGAGGATCCGATCGAGTTCGAGCACGCCCATCGCCGCTCGATCATCGAACAGGTGGAGATCGGCGTCGACGCGCCCGATTTCCCGACCGCGCTGCGCGGCGCGCTCCGCCAGGCGCCCGACGTGATCGTCGTCGGCGAGATGCGCGATCCGGAGACGATGCAGATCGCGGTCGCCGCGGGTGAGACGGGGCACCTCGTGTTCTCGAGCCTGCACACGACCGACGTCGCGACGACGGTGGCGCGGATCTCGGACTCGTTTCCGGTCGAACGGCAGAACACCGTGCGGCAGGAGCTCGCGATGGCGCTGGCCGCCGTGCTCACGCAGACGCTGATGCCGCGCGTCGGCGGCGGCCGGATTCCGGCGGCGGAGCTATTGATCGTGGGCTACGGCGCGCGGCAGCACGTGCGGAAGAACGCGCTGCAGCATCTGCATCAGGAGATCACGATTACGCGCAAGCAGGGATCGTTCACGATCGAGGAGTCGCTCGGCGATCTCGTGCGCCGCGGGCTCGTCGATCGGAAGGACGCGCTGACGCGCGCCGGCCATCCCGAGGAGCTCGAGCGCCTGCTGGCGTAGCGAAGCATTGTCGCTACTCAGCCGGCGCAGGATCGTCACGCGCCCTCCAACACGCTGGCCACGGCGAAGGACACGCGGTTCCACCGTTCGCGGTGCTGTTCGAGCTGACGCCGGCCAGCGGCCGTGAGGCGGTAGTACTTAGCCCGTCGATTGTTCTCCGTCGGCCGCCACTCGGCTTTCAGCTTGCCGTCCTGCTCGAGGCGGTACAGCGACGGAAACAACGATCCGGGATTGACGTGGAATTGCTCGTGACTGAGGACAGCCAGCCGCTGCGAGATACCGTAGCCGTGCATCGGCTCGCGCGCGAGAATCGTCAGGATCATCAGGTCGAGCGTGCCTTGCGGAACGTCCAGTTTTTCCACGCCTCTCCTCTAGGTGTACTAAATGACTGGCTGATGATCGCGCCGGTCATTTAGGGTGTCAAGAGGTTGAAGAGCTCGAGCGAGCGTAGTCAGACGGGAATACACATCATGTCGAACAACGGCGGCATCATCGGGGTATCGGATCACGGCGGTTGGGCGGTACTCGTGACGGTGGCGCCCGATGGGACGCTCCTCGACCGCCGTCGCGTAGAACTTGTGGACGAGGGCCTGCCGAAACTTCCCCATCACCACGACGCCCAGGGGCTCCCGCTGGACGAGGCCGTCGCATTGATCGAGCGCGTGCGTGTTTCGGCGGAGAGACATGCGAGGCTCGCGCTCGACGCGGTCGCGACGGCGGTGCCGCGCATCCTCGGCGTCGCCCTTCGCAGTCGCCCGCAGCTTCCTGCGGCGATTGCCGAACGACTCACGGATTACCGCGCTCAGAACGTCGCCGATTGGGTGATGTACCGCACGGCCCTGGCCTCCGCGGCCGAGGCGCGCGGTTGGCCCGTCCACTGGTACGACCCGAAGAAGGTGTGGGATGGCGCTCACTTCCTCCACGTGCGGCAGGCCGTCGGGCCGCCATGGAACAAGGATCACAAGCTCGCAATGGCGGCGGCGATAGTCGCGGCGAAGGCGTTGGCGGGGTGAGCGAGGCAGCGCGCTTCGAGAGCGCTCCACCGACTCCACCGACACTCTTGCAACGGCCCGAACGAATCGGATCTACTATCAGCCCAACGAAGGAGCCTGCCATGGCACTCTCACGCGTCCTGCTGCCTGTTCTCGCCCTCGGCGGTGCGGTCCTACTCGTCACGCAGACGATCGACATCCGCGCCGACGCGCAGGCGGCAGCGTCGAACGGCCGGCGCGCGTCGGCGCCCAATGCGGTCACCGGCGAGGGACTGCCGAACCCGGCGCCGAATGTGACGCGGAACTGGGGTCAGCTGCCGGCTGGCCGCAAGTGGGGCACGACGGCCGGCATCGACATCGATCCCGCCGACGGCAATGTCTGGGCCTACGAGCGCTGCGGCGCGGGGACGGCCGGCGGCGGTCCGGTCGACTGCGACAACACGCCGCTCGATCCGATCTTCAAATTCGATCGGAAGACCGGCGCCGTGCTCGCGAACTTCGGCAAGGGCGTGATGGTGACGCCGCACGGCATCGCGGTGGACAAACAGGGCAACGTGTGGATCGCCGATTTCTCGGGCAACAAGGCGGGCACCAAGGGTCATCAGGTGCACAAGTTCAGCCCGAAGGGCGAAAAGCTCCTGAGTCTCGGCATCGCGGGGAAGCCGGGCAACGCCGACGGTCAGTTCAACCAGCCAAACGACGTCGTCGTCGGCCCCGACGGCAGCATCTACGTGGCCGACGGGCACGACGCGCAGGGCATGACGACGCCGGCCGCCGTCAGCGAGGGCCTCAAGCGCGGTGCGACGTCGCGCATCAGCAAGTTCTCGTCCGATGGAAAATTCATCAAGTCGTGGGGCGGGATCGGCGTGCGCCACGGCGAATTCCGCACGCCCCACGCGCTCGTGTTCGACTCGCGAGGCCGGCTGTGGGTGGCCGATCGCGGCAACCACCGCATCGAGATCTTCGATCAGAACGGAACGTACCTCGAGTCGCGCTACACGTTCGGCCGCCCGAGCGGCCTGTTCATCAAGGGCGACACTGTTTATGTGATCGACTCGGAGTCGGGCCCGTACAACCACCCGAACTGGCGTGACGGCGTCCGGATCGGCCCGGTCGGCGAGGACCGCGTGACCGGGTTCATTCCGCCGTTCGACCGTGACGACCGCGTGTATCAGGGCACGGCGGGCGAGGGTGTGGCGGTGGACGCCGACGGCAACGTCTACGCCGCGGAAGGGCCGAACTCGATAACCCAGGCGGGCGGCGCGTTTACGAAGTACTCCGTCAAGCCGTAGCGGAATCGCCA
>QHWK01000105.1 GCA_003223775.1 Acidobacteriota bacterium | reverse complement strand
CGGCGAGCGGATGAGCGGCACGGTGCAGAACCGCAACATCAAGGAGATCTACATCTCCGACTACGACGGCGAGAACCAGCGCCGCGTCACCGTCGGCCGCACGCTGAACATCACGCCGCGCTGGTCGCCCGACGCGCGATCGATCGCCTACACGTCGTACCGCCGCGGCGGCGCGAACATCTTCATCTCGAACATCTTCGTCGGCACGCTCGAGGAGGTGACCAAGGGCGACAAGGTCGGCGAGAACTGGCTGCCCGCGTGGTCGCCCGACGGGACGAAGATGGCGTTCACCTCGACGCGCGACGGAAATCCCGAAATCTACGTCGCGAACCGCGACGGCTCGAACGTCCGGCGCTTGACGAACCATCCGAACATCGACATCTCGCCGACCTGGAACCCGTCGGGGACGCAGATCGCGTTCACGTCGGATCGCTCCGGCTCGCCGCAGATCTACGTGATGGGCGCCGACGGCCTCGGCATCTCGAAGAAGACGTCGGAGTCGTACTGCGACAAGCCAACCTGGTCGCCCGCGCCGTTCAACGAGATCGCGTACGCATCGAAGACCGGACCGGGGTACGACATCAAAGTGCTCGATCTGGCGACCGGCCACATCACGCAGCTCACCTTCGGCGAAGGGACCAACGAGAGCCCCGCGTTCGCGCCCAACGGCCGCCATCTGGCGTTCATGTCGACGCGCGCCGGCAAGTCGCAGGTCTTCACGATCGCGAAAGACGGAAAAGGGTTGAAGCAAATCACGAAAGCCGGCAACAACGAGAAGCCCGACTGGTCGCGGTGAGCGCGATGCCCGGCCGGTCGAAGCCGCGACGCGCGCCGGCGATTGGAGACGCAACGATGACAGTTCGACGGATGGTGCTGTGGCTGGCATTGGCGAGCGTGATGGCCGCGGCGTGCGGCAAGAAGACGCCGCCGGTCGCGCGCCCGACGCCGCCGCCTCCCGCGACGACAGCCCCTTCGACGCCCGGGCGTCCGCCCGCGCCGCCCGAGCCGGTCACCGAGCCGGCCATCGTGCCGCCCGAGCCCGTGCGCGACGACGCGATCTCGTCGGCGTCGCTCGACGACTTGAACCGGAACTCCCCGCTCCAACCGGTGTTCTTCGAGCTCGACAGCAGCGATCTGAGCCCGGCGGCGCAGAAGGCGCTCGACCAGGACGCCGGGCTGCTGAAGAAGTACGGCACCTGGACCATCACGATCGAAGGCCACTGCGATGAGCGCGGGACCGCCGAGTACAATCTGGCGTTGGGCGAGCGGCGCGCCATCGCCGCGCGCGCGTACCTCGTGTCGCTCGGCATCTCGGCCGATCGGCTGCGGACCGTCAGCTATGGCAAGGAGTTTCCCTTCGATCCCGGCCATGACGAGAGCGCGTACACGAAGAACCGCCGCGCCCATTTCGTCATCACCGCGAAATGAGCTTATGACACAGAAAATCTTCGGCGTCCTCGTCGCCGCCGCGCTCGTCTGTGCCGCGACGCCCGTGCGCGCCGCGAACAAGGAACACCAGCAGATGATGGCCGACCTGCGGATGCTGCAGGAGCAGTCGCAGCTGCTGCAGAACATGCTCGGCACGCTCGCCGAGGCCATCAAGGCGGTGAACACCCGCCTCGATCAGCAGGCCGAGACGACGCGCAAGGCGTTCGCCGATCAGAAGCTCGTGATCGACAACCTGACCAACGACGTCCGCGTGATCCGCGAAAAGCTCGACGACAACAACGTCCGCATCGGATCGCTCTCGCAGGAGGTCGATTCGCTGCGGCAGTCGCTGCAGCAGGCGCTGCAGGCGCCGCGCCCCTCGCCGACGACCGAGCCCGACGCCTCCGCGACGGGCGGCACCGTTCCAGCGCCGGCCCCGACGCCCGCGCCCGCCGTCGGCGTCTCGCCGCAGAAGCTCTTCGACGCGGCGCAGAGCGACTACTACGCGGGCCAGTACGAGCTCGCGATCAGCGGCTTCAGCGACTTCATCAAGAGCTTCCCGAAATCCGAGCAGGCCGACGACGCGCAGGTGATGATCTGCAACGCGTATCTCACCGACGGCAAGTACGCGAAGGCGGTCGAGGCGTGCGACATGGCGATCCGCACCTACCCGAACGGCGACAAGGTCTCGGAAGCGTACTACCGCAAGGGCGTCGCGATGCAGGCGCTGAAGGACACCGACGGCGCGCGCGACGCGTTCGAGCGCGCCATCAAGGCCGATCCGAGCGGCGAGAACGGCGTCGCCGGCCGTCTGGCGAAGCAGGGCCTCGATCGGCTGAAGCGGCCGTAACGCTGCACCCGTCCGCACGACGACCACGAAGCGCGCAAGAACCTGCGAGGCGCGTCTTGACGAC
This sequence comes from Acidobacteriota bacterium, assembly GCA_003223775.1. Classification (GTDB taxonomy): domain Bacteria; phylum Acidobacteriota; class Vicinamibacteria; order Vicinamibacterales; family CAVVIG01; genus QHWK01. The sequence goes on along the minus strand of QHWK01000105.1, from coordinate 2,260 downwards.
GATGTAGAATCGTGCCGCGTCGTTTCTCCGTTCTCGCTGTTTCAGCATTCCGAGGGCTTCTCAATGGGTTCAGTCAACAAAGTGATCCTCGTCGGCAACCTCGGTCGCGACGCGGAAGTGCGCTACACGCCGGGCGGCGCGGCGGTCGCGAAGTTCAGCCTCGCCACGACCGAAGTGTGGAACGACAAGGGCGGCCAGCGGCAAGAGCGCACCGAGTGGCACAACATCGATCTGTGGGGCAAACAGGCCGAGAACCTGTCGGAGTACCTGCAGAAGGGCAAGCAGGTCTTCGTCGAGGGGCGCATTCAGAGCCGCAAGGTGCCGCGCTGCCGCGAATGCGACGCGTTCTTTCCCGATCGCGACTTCAAGCAGAACGCCAAGGAAATCATGCGCTGCCCGAAGTGCGGCCGCGAAGCCGTCCCCTACGTCGAGACGCGTGTGGACGTCCGCGCCGATCGCGTCACCTTGCTCGGCAGCAGCGGCGCCGGCCGGCCCGCGGGCGGCTACTCGCGCGGCGCCGACGATCATGTGGGCGGGCATTTGCCGCCGGCGGCCCCGTCGGAGGTCTCCGAACCGCTGACCGACGACGATATACCGTTTTAAAAACCCGGATTGCGGATTGCGGAACGCGGATTGCGGGATTTCGGATTTACCCCAATCCGCAATCAATCCGCCAATCCGCATTCCGCAATCGGCAATCAATCCGCAATCCGCAGTCCGCAATCCGCATTTCAGCGACTCCGCTGGTCCTCCCGCCCGTACCGATCTTCCAGCCGCACGACGTCGTGCAGTTCCGGCGTCGACACCTCGAAGATGTCGCTGTCCTCGATCGCCGTCATGCGGTGCACGGTCTTCGGCGTGATGTGGACGCGTTCGCCGGGCCGCATCTCGCGCTGCTGAAGACGGCCGCCCTCCTCGATCTCGAAGAGCAGCTTGCCGGAGTGCAGGTAGATCGTCTCGTCCTTGACGTTGTGGTACTGCAGGCTGAGGGCGTGGCCCGCGTTCACGTGAATGAGCTTGCCGACGTAGCGATCGGTCTTCGCCCAGTGCAGCTCGTAGCCCCACGGCTTTTCCACGCGCGTGATGTCAGCCGTCACGAGGTCACTCCCTTGATTGGCGTCAGTCGGCCGAGCGCGGCGAGCAGCACGCGTTCGATCTCGTCGATCGTCGCGAGCTTGAGGATGCGGCGCGCGAGCGCGCGCAGCTCGTCGCTGCGCAGCTCCGAGAGCACCTGCTTGGCGATCGGGATCGCGCCGGGCGTCATGCTGAACTCGGTGAGCCCCAGGCCCACGAGCAGCGTCAGGATCGCGGGATCCGACGCCATCTCGCCGCAGAGCGACACCGGGATCCGCTGCCGCGTCGCCGCGCGGCGCACCATGAGGATCATCCGCAGAATCGCGGGGTGCAGCGGCTCGTAGAGCCGCGACACGCGCTCGTCGGCGCGATCGACCGCGAGGCAGTACTGAATGAGGTCGTTGGTGCCGATCGTGAAGAAATCGACCTCGCGCGCGAGGAGATCCGCGGTGTAGGCGGCGGCCGGGATCTCGATCATCACGCCGATCGGCACCGCAGCCGGCGGCGTGCCGCGCCGCGCGAGATCGGCCGACGCCTGCGCGACCATCTGCCGCGCGTCGCGCAGCTGCTCGATGCTCGAGACGAACGGGAACATGATGCGCAGCCGGCCGTGGCGCCCCGCGCGCAGAAGCGCGCGCAGCTGCACGCGGAACAGATCCGGCCGCGTGAGGCTGAGCCGCAGGCCGCGCAGCCCCTGCCGCGCGGCGCGCCGCTCGTCGGGCTCCCAGCCCGGGTCGAGCGGATGCTCCTCGAGGCGCGACGAGAGCTGCCCCTCGTCGATGTCGAAGGTCCGCACCGTCACCGTGCCGGGCGCCATCCCCTCGAGCATGCGGCGGTAGATCTCGTACTGCCGATCCTCGTCGCGGACATCGTCGGCGTGATTGGCGAGGAGGAACTCGGAGCGGTACAGGCCGATGCCTTCCGCCCCCGCGTAGCGCGCGGCCGCGAGATCGTCGGGGAACTCGATGTTGGCGTCGAGGCGGATCGGCACGCCGTCGGCGGTGGACGCCGGCCGCCGCCGCTCCGCCTCGACGACGGCCGCCGCCGGGCGGTGATCGTCGGCGTGGTGCGCGGCGCGCGCCAGATCCTCGGGCGTCGGATCGATCAGCAGCTCGCTCGACGTGCCGTCGACCACGACGAGCTGGCCCGCCTGCACCTGCTCGCTCGCGTTGTGCAGGCCGACGAC
>QHWK01000104.1 GCA_003223775.1 Acidobacteriota bacterium | reverse complement strand
GGCGCACCGGCGCGCAGTTGTGGAAGGGCAACGTCGGCGGCCAGGTCTCGGCCGGTCCGATGTCGTACGCGGTCGGCGGCCGGCAGTACGTCGCGATTGCGGCCGGCAGCGCGATGTTCGTCTACGCGCTGCGGCAGTAGCGCACGTCGAAGGAGCGATCATGCGACGCGATGCGAAGGTGATTCTTGCGACGGCGATGCTGGCCGCGTCGATCGCGTCGTCGCCCGTCGGCGCGCAGGAGCCGGCGCGCGGACGCGGCGCGGCGCCGCGCGTCACGCGGCCGCCGCTCTTCTTCCGCGAGGAATGGAAACAGACGCCGGCCGGCGGCGAGCATCCCGTCGACCCCGCGGCAGCCCTGTCGAATGCCGGTCTCGAGCTGAAGCTGTACGGCAAGGAAGTGCTGCTGACCGGCAGCGCGCAGGACGAGAACAATCCGGTCCATCTGTGGACCGGCCTGTGCGCGACGCCGTGCGCGGTGGCGCTGCGCGACAAGAACAACTACGGCGATCTCACCGGCCTCGCGCGCATCCGCTGGGTGACGAAGACGTCGGGATTCCATCTGGTCCGGCCGATCGTCAAGCTCGCCGACGGCACGTGGCTCGTCGGCGATCACACCGACGGATCGACGATCGACTGGCTGCAGAGCGAGTTCTCGCTCGCCGACGTCCGCTGGCTGCGGCTCGACATCAACGCCGTCGTCACGAAGGGCACCATCGTCGAGAAGCCGGACCTGAGCAAAGTGGACGAGATCGGATTCGTCGATCTCACGCCGGGCAGCGGCCACGGGCCCGGCGGATGGATCGACGTCGCGGCCATCGACGTGTTTGCGAAGCCGGTCAAGCGGTGACCGCCGCGAGGAGGTGTTCGTGTCGCGCGTGACGCTCGCCGGATCGCTCGTCGCCGTCTTCGTCGCCGGCATCGGGCTTCAGTCGACGCTGCACTCGCAGGGCGCGCGCGCGCCGCGCAAGCGCGGGCCCGACGAGCTCCTGCGTCTGTCGCTCGCCGCCGAGGGGCCCGGCCTCGCGCAGCCGTTCAAGGGGATCACCGCCAACGGCGAGATCGAGCGCGGCCTGTTCGCGATCCGCTCGACAGGCGTGTCGACGGCGCCGGTGCGCGCGGCCGCCGAGGCGTTGCTCGCCGGCCTCACGAACGTGCAGCGCGCGAAGACGACCTTCGCGGCCGACGACGTCGAGTGGCGCAAGTGGATGAACCAGAGCTTCTACGTGCGGAAGGGCGTCAGCTTTCTCGAGATGACGCCGGCGCAGCGCGACCTCGCGTTCGCGCTGCTGCGCGCGTCGCTCAGCGCGAAGGGGCTGAAGCAGACGCGCGACATCATGCGCCTCAACGAGACGCTCGGCGAGCTGAACGACGACAACTTCGACGAGTACGGCGAGTTTCAGTACTTCATCACCGTCATGGGCGCGCCGTCGGCGGGCGAGCCGTGGGGCTGGCAGCTCGACGGCCATCACGCGGTGATCAACTACTTCGTGCTCGGCGATCAGGTCGTGACGACGCCGTTCTTCGCCGGCTCGGAGCCCGCGCTCGCGCGGTCGGGAAAATACAAGGGCACGTCGGTGCTGCAGGTGGAGCAGCGCGACGGCCTCGCGATGGTCAACGCGCTCGACGCCGCGCAGCGCAGGAAGGCGATTCTCAGGTTCTCGAAGACCGGCAACGAGAATCTCACCGAGGCGTGGCAGGACAACGTCGTCCTCGACTATGCCGGCGTGCGCGCGGCGGAGCTGAGCGCCGCGCAGCGCAAACAGCTCGTCGATCTCGTCGCGCTGTACGTCGACAACATGGACGACGGGCACGCGCGCGTGAAGATGGACGAGGTGAAGGCGCACCTCGATCGCACGTGGTTCGCGTGGATCGGGCGCACGGAGCCTGGCAGCGTCTTCTACTACCGCATCCACAGCCCGGTCATCCTGATCGAGTTCGATCACCAGCAGCCGGCGAACCTGAAGCACCTGGCGGCCGATCCCAACGCGCCGAACCCGGAGCACGTCCACACCGTCGTCCGCACGCCGAACGGCAACGACTACGGCAAAGATCTCCTGCGGCTGCACTACCAGCAGCACTCGCACTGACCGTATGCGCCGACGAACATTTCTCGCGACCGTCGCCGCCGCGGGCGTCGCCGCCGCCGCCGGCGCGCGCGCGCAGCCGGCGCCCGCGCCCGCGCGCCGCAAGGGACGAATCAAGCAGGCGCTGATGCGCGTCAACTTCGGGCGCGACACGAAGCTGTCGTTCGACGACATGTGCCGCGAGGCGGCGCGGCTCGGCGCGAGCGGCTTCGATCTCGTCGGCCCGGCCGACTGGCCGACGCTGAAGAAGTACGGGCTCGTGTGCACGATGGCGCCGGCCATGGGCGTGACGATTCGCGACGGCCTGATCCGCCCCGAGCTGCACGACGCAATCGAGAAGGCGATGCACGAGGAGATCGACCTGTGCGCCGCGAACCTCTGGCCGAACATCATCACGGTCGGCGGCGAGCGGCGCGGCATCGGCTACGAGGAAGGGAAGGACCGCTGCGCCGCGCTGCTGCGGCGCGTGAAGGCGCACGCCGAGGACAAGGGCGTCACGATCTGCATCGAGGTCGTCAACAGCAAGTACCTCGATCCGGAGTTCGGCCGCGCCGACGCGATCTTCGATCGGCTCGAGTGGGGCGCCGACGTCTGCCGCCGCGTCGAGTCGCCGCGCGTGAAGATCCTGTTCGACATCTACCATGTGCAGATCATGGAAGGCGACGTCTGCGCGAACATCCGGAAGTACTTTCCGCTCATCGCCCACTTCCACGCGGCGGGCGTGCCCGGCCGGCACGAGCTCGACGAGACGCAGGAGCTGAACTGGCGCTTCGTCGCGCAGACGATCGCCGAGCTCGGGTTCGCCGGCTACATCGCGCACGAGTACCGCCCGTCGCCGGGCCGCGATCCGATCGAGAGCCTGCGGCGGTGCCTCGACATCCTCGATGCTTGACTGCGTTATACTCCGGCGTTCGTTTTCAAACGTTGAAGGGAGTTGTTCGACATGGCGGATTTCTTTCTCGGCGAGTCCCTGGTCGGCGACGGCAACGAAGTCGCGCACATCGATCTCGTCATCGGCTCGAAGACAGGGCCCGCCGGCGCGGCGTTCTGCAACGCGCTCACGAACAACAAGGACGGCTTCACGACGCTCCTCGCCGTCGTCGCGCCGAACCTTCCCGCGAAGCCCGACACGCTGCTGTTCAACAAGGTCACGATCAAGGGCGCGAAGCAGGCCGTGCAGATGTTCGGCCCGGCGCAGGCGGCCGTGGCGCGCGCCGTCGTCGATTCGGTCGCGAGCGGCGTCATCCCGAAGGACAAGGCCGACGACTACTGCGTGATGGTCGGTGTGTTCATCCACTGGGATGCGAGCGACGACAAGAAGATTTACGATTTCAACTACCAGGCGACGAAGGAGTCGATCCAGCGCGCGCTCGGCAAGAAGCCGACCGTCGACGAGGTGATCTCCGGCTCGAAGACGGCGAAGCATCCGTTCAGTCCCAAATAGTCGCGGCCTCGGATAGCGCGGACTGCCGACTCCCGACTGCGGACTGGCTCGAGCCATGCGCAAGCTGCTCCTGCACCTCGATACCTCGCCGCACCCGAGCGCGTTCGACCGCATCGTCGCGCTCGACGCGGGCGCCGACGAGGTCCTGAGCTACGGCGCCGTCGCCGAGGACGCGGTGCGCGACCTCGTGCACGGCGCCATCTTCACGCGCGGCCCGAAGGATCTGCACAACACCGCGATCTTCATCGGCGGCTCCGACATGGCCGCCGGCGAGCGGCTGCTCGCTGCGGCGCGCAAGGCGTTCTTCGGGCCGATGCGCGTCTCGGTGATGCTCGACTCCAACGGATCGAACACGACGGCGGTTGCCGCGGTCACGAAGCTGCAGGCGGCCGGCGAGCTGCGCGGGAGGCGCGCGGTCGTCGCCGCGAGCACCGGGCCGGTCGGCATGCGCGCGGCCGGCCTGCTCGCGCGCGCGGGCGCCGACGTGGTTGTCACGTCGCGGCG
>QHWK01000103.1 GCA_003223775.1 Acidobacteriota bacterium | reverse complement strand
GCGAGGATCGCTTCACGCCGGCCAAGCGCGTCGCGCTCGCGCTCGCGCAGCTGATCAAGACGCAGTACCCGGGCGACGCGCTGAAGGTCGTGCTGTTCCACGATTCGGCCGAGGAGATTCCGCTCGCCGAGCTCGGGCGCGTGCGCGTGGGGCCGTACTACACGAACACGCGCGAGGGCCTGCGCCTGTCGCGGCGGATTCTCGATCGGCAGCGCAAGGACATGCGGCAGATCATCATGATCACCGACGGCAAGCCGTCGGCGCTCACGCAGCCCGACGGGCGCATCTACAAGAACGCCTTCGGCCTCGACCCGTTCATCGTCGCTGAGACGTGCGCCGAGGTCGCCGCGTGCCGCAAGAGCGGCATCATGATCAACACGTTCATGCTGGCGCGCGACTACGATCTGGTGAGCTTCGTGCGCCGCGTCGCCGACATCTGCAAGGGCAAGGCGTACTTCACGACGCCCTACACGCTCGGCCAGTACGTCCTCATGGACTACATGGACAAGAAGACGAAGACGATTCATTGAAATGGCTGATGGCTCAGGGCTGATGGCAGCCGCCGACCACCGATTCGGCCGCCATCGACCATAGCCATCAGCCATCAGCCATCAGCCATGTCGGATCTTTTACCGCTCTTCCCGCTGCCGAACGTCGTTCTCTTCCCGAACGTCTTCCTGCCGCTGCACATCTTCGAGCCGCGGTACCGGGAGATGGTGGCCGACACGGCGGCGAGCGATCGGATGATCGGCATGGCGCTCCTGCGGCCGGGATGGGAGCGGGACTACGAGGGGCGGCCGCCGATCTACCCGATCGGCTGCAGCGGCGTGATGACGCACGTCGAGCGCCTGCCCGACGGCCGCTACAACATCGTGCTGCGCGGCCTCGAGCGCTTCCGCATCCTCGAGGAAGACCACGAGCGCAGCTACCGGCGCGCGGTGGTCGAGCCGCTGCACGAGACCGCGCTCTCGCGCGACGACCGCGACGTGGTCCGCTCGCACCGCACCAGGCTCGAGACGATGCTCGCGCCGGCGATCATCGGCGGCGACGCGAAGATCCCGTCGGCGATGTCGGACGAGGATCTCGTGAACGCGCTCGCGCAGTATCTCGATCTCGAGCCGCTCGAGAAGCAGGCGCTGCTCGAGCAGCCGTGCCTGCGCAGCCGCGCCGCCTCGCTCGTCGAGCTGCTCGAGATGAAGATCATGATCGCGCGTGACCCGCCCGACCTGCCCGACCCGCCTGACCTGCCCGGCCTGCCCGGCTGCCGGGCCTGCCCGGCCCGCCCGGCCCGCCCGGCCCGCCCGGCCCGCCCGGCCCGCCCGGCCCTTCACTGCAGTCGATCGAAGCGCGGCGGGCCGGCGACGACGCCCTTGCGATGCGCGTCGGCTTCGCGGACGAGATCGGCGACGATGTCGGGATGCGCCGCGGCGACGTCGCGGCGCTCGCCGGGATCCTCGGCGAGGTTGAAGAGCAGCGGCGGGTTGCGCTCACGGCGCGGCTCTCCTTCGCCGTACGAGCCGCTCGTGATGAAGTGCGCCTTGTAGGCGTCCTTGCGCACCGCCCGCAGCTCGTTGTCCCAGTAGTAGACCAGCACGTGCCGCGGGCTCGGTGCGCCGGAGGTCAGCGTCGCGCGCAGATCGACGCCGTCGATGACGCGATCGGCCGGCACGTCGGCGCCCGCGAGCTTCGCGCTCGTCGTGAAGAGATCCATCGCCGAGCCGATGCCCGTGACGACGGCTGGACGGATCGCGCCCGGCCACCAGAATATCGCCGGCGTCCGCACGCCGCCTTCCCACGTCGTTCCCTTGCCCTCGCGCAGCGGCCCCGCCGATCCGGCGTGCGGGCCGAACGGCAGCCACGGGCCGTTGTCGCTCGAGAACACGACGAGCGTGTTGCGCTCGATGCCGGCCGCCTTCAGCGCGTCGAGCACCCGCCCCGTGCTCGCGTCGATCTCCTCGACGACGTCGCCGTACAGGCCGGCGGCGCTCTTGCGCTCGAACTCGGGCGAACGCGCGAGCGGGATGTGCGGCAGGTTGTGCGCGAGGTACAGGAAGAACGGGCCGCTCCTGTGCTGCTCGATGAACCGCACCGCTTCGTCCGTGTACCGCTTCGTGAGCGTGCGGTGATCGACGGGCCGCTCGACGACGTCGCCGTCGCGCATCAGCGGCACGTCCCAGTACTCCGGCTTCGGCGCGTAATACGCCGCGCTGTGCAGCCCGTCCTCGCGCGGCGCCGTCATCCGCATGTCGTGCGAGTACGGCAGCCCGAACCAGTGGTCGAATCCCTGGTTCATCGGGAGGAACTGACGGAGCGATCCGAGGTGCCACTTGCCGACGATCTCGGTCGCGTAGCCGCGCGTCTTGAGCGCCTCGGCGATCGTGATCTCCTCGGGCGGCAACCCGTCGGCCGCGTTGTCGCGGATCACTTTCGGCGAGGCGCCGGCGGCGGCGCCGTACATGCCGCTGCGGATCGGCAGGCGTCCGGTGAGCAGCGCCGCGCGGCTCGGCGAGCAGACCGGCTGGACGTAGAAGTTGGTCCACTTCTGTCCCTCGGCCGCCATCGCGTCGAGCCGCGGCGTGCGGATGTTCGGGCTGCCGAACGATCCGAGATCGCCGTAGCCGAGATCGTCCGCGAGAATGATGACGATGTTGGGCGGCCGCGCGCTCGGCTGCGCCGTGAGCGTCGCCGTCGTCGCGAAGGCGACGGCGAACAGCAGACTTCGAAGCGGCGGCGTGTGCTTCATACGAGGAATTCGAAAAAAAGAGGCGACCCTGAAAGGGTCGCCCTACAGGGCCCGCCTGGCCCGCGCGACGCCGAAGGCGGCGCACCTTAGAACGCGAGCTTGAAACCCAGTTGCGCCTGGCGCGAGACGTACGCCGTGCCGGTGTTCTGATTCGGCGTGCCGAACAGCGCCGTCGTCGCCGTGCTGGTGGCGCTGAGCGACGTATTGTAGCTGCCGTAGTTCGCGTGGTTGAACACGTTGAACACCTCGGCCACCAGCTGCACGCGCATGGCGCTCGCGAGCTTGATGTCCTTCGTCAGGTGCAGATCGACTTTGTGGAGCGGCAGACCCGTGAGCGCATTGCGCGGAATCACGTCGCCCGAGTTGATCACGGCGAGGCCGTCCCACCGATCGAGCACTGACGCCGGAACCGTGATTGCGTTCGTCGCGCCGCCCGTCGCCGTGAGGTTCAGCCGGTTGGTGCCGGTCTTCCCGTACGGCGCCGTCGCGATGCTGTTGCCGAAGCGGTTACCCGACCCGTAGAAGTAGGTGACGCTCGTGCTGAACCCGAGCGGCAGCTGCACGAGCGCCCACGTGCGCAGCGTGCTCCGCTGGAAGTCCGCCGATGTCGCCCACTCGCCGTTCAGATAATCGAACGGGTTGTTGGCCGGCGCGGTGCCGTAGCCGACCGTCCCGTTGTCCTTCATCTCGAGCATCAGCGTGTAGGTGAGCCCCGCCTGCATGTGGTTCCTCAGCCGCCGCGTCACGCTCGACGCGATCGCCGTCTGATCGCGCTTGCCGTCGGAGACGAACTGGAAGACGCCGGCGTACGCCGGGTTCGGCCGGATCGGCGCCGCGCCGTTCGCGAGGTTGTAGCCGGTCGCGGGGTTGTACGCAAGGTTCGCGTCGATCGTGCGGACGTCGCGATACTCGGTCCAGTGCGTGAGATCGACGTCGAAGCCGGTCACCGGGTTGAGCTGCTTCTGGAAGCCGATGCTGCTCTGCCAGGTGTACGGGTTCTTGAAGTCGGGCGCGATCGTACGCACGGTCTGCGCCGGCGTCCTCACCTGCCCGGAGAAGATCTGGTCGGCCGTCACGCCGTTGGTCGGGTTCGTGATGAAGTCGGCGCGGCCGTCGTTGACGAACGTCGCCGCGACCAGGTGGCTGTAGAACTGCGGGCTGAAGGTGACGTTCGACACCGGCGACGCGAAGTACAGCCCCGACCCGCCGCGGATCACGAGATCGTTGCCGCCGCCGACGTTGTAGGTGAAGCCGGCGCGCGGCGCCACGTCCTTCCAGTCGCGGATGTCGGTCTTGTAGCCGTAGTCGCTGGTGCCGGCGAGCTGGTGCGAGTAGCTCTGCGCCAGCCCGTTGTTGATGATGATGTCGTTGGTGTGGATGTTGGGCGGCGACGCCATGTTCGGGTCCGCGTCCCAGCGCACGCCGAGGTTCACCGTCAGCTGCGAGCTCACCCGCCAGTTGTCGCCGAGCCACACGGCGTAGGTCGGGCGCGGCACGTCGATCGTCCAGTCGGCTTCGTTCTGCGCGAAGTTCACCTGGAAGTCGCGTGCGAGCGGATTCAGGGGACCGAGATTGAACTTCGACGCATCGAGCGCGGCGTCGGGCGGCAGCACCGCCGCCATGTTGGCCGGCGCGCTGGTGAAGGTGAAGAACCCCTGCCGCTGAATGAACCACGGGCCGCCGTTGTGCACGTGGATGTACTCGGCGCCGATCTTCAGATCGTGCTTCTCGCGGTGCACGCTGTAGTCGACGCGGCCGGTCCAGTTGTTCTGGTTGAGCGTCTGCGGATAGTTATACGGCGCGCCGAATGTGAGACCCGGCACGCGGTACTCGCGCGTCCCGAGCAGCGGGTCCTGCGGCGCGTTGGTCCAGTGGAACCCGTTGTAGCCGCCCTTCACCTCGAGGATCCGGTTGCCGCCGCCCATCACCGCCGACCAGGTGCCGAGGACGTTGGTCGCGTTCTTGGTCTGATCCGACGCGTGCGACGGATGATCGCCCGTCGGCAGCAGATACGGGTTCGCCCAGTTCCAGCGCGACGCGCGCAGCGACAGCCGGTTGCGCGGCGACAGCTGATCGTCCACGCGCGCGAGGAAGCTCTTCTGCCCGTTCTGATACGGGACGCTGAAGGTCTGCGTCGGCAGGAGCGACGGGTTCGCGAAGGTCGTCCCCGGCTCGCGCTCGTACTCGTACGACGCGAAGTAGTGGATCTTGTCCTTCACGATCGGCCCGCCGAGCGTGCCGCCCAGCTGCTGGTTCGAGTACGGCAGCACTTTGTTCGCGACCAGATCCGCCGCGTTCAGCTTGTCGTCGCGGAAATAGCCGTAGACGTTCCCGCCGAGCGTGTTGGTCCCCGACTTGGAGATCGCCTGGATCTCCATGCCGGCCGATCGCCCCTGCGTGATGTCGAACATGTTGGTGACGATCTGGAACTCGGCGATCGACTCGCGGCTGAAGCGCGGCTGCCCGAAGCCCGAGCCGGCCACCTTCTGCGTGATCTGCTGGCCGTCGAGATTGAGCTGCCACAGGTCGTCCATCGCGCCGGTGCCGATGCTGTTCCCGATGTCGTTGGCCGTCACGCCTTTCACGAGCTTCGAGAGCTCCATCCAGTTGCGTCCCTGGAGCGGGAGCGCTTCCATCTGCCGGCGATCGACGTTGCCGGCGACCTGCGACGAGGCGGTGTCGACGAGCGGCGTCTCGCCGATGACCGTCAGCGTCTCGCTCACCGATGCGAGCTTCATCGCGACCTGAATCGTCGCGTTCTGGCCGACGAGGATCTCCACGTCGCGCAGCACGACAGTCGTGAAGCCCGAGAGCTCGGCCTGAATCGTGTACTTGCCCGGCGGCACGTTCGCGAGGAGGTACTCGCCCTTCTCGTTGGTGACCGCCGTGATCTGACGCCCGGCGTCCTGGTCGGTGGCCGTGATGTTGACGCCCGGCAGCACCGCCCTGGTCGCATCGACGGCCGTGCCGTTGATCGATCCCTGCTGTGCGAAGGCGGCCGAGGCGACGAGAACTCCAAGAGCGACGACGACCGCGACGCGAAGCCTTCTCACGGGTCACCCTCCTTCGAATTAGGAATTAGGAATGTGGAATTTGGAATTCCGGCACGCATTCCAAATTCCACATTCCAAATTCTTAATTACGCGATCCGCTCGTCTGCGCCGCCGGATGATGATCGAGCAGCTGATTCATGTCGTAGACGCGTCCGTTCGCGATCACGCGGCGGACCTTGTGCGCGACGGCGACGTCGGCCAGCGGATCGCCCTCGACGACGAT
>QHWK01000102.1 GCA_003223775.1 Acidobacteriota bacterium | reverse complement strand
ATCGCGCGATTCTATGGCCAATCCAAAGCCCCGCGTTCGCGAATCCCGAATCACACGCGAATCCCGAATGCCGAATCCCGAATCCCGGGAAGGCTGGCACGGGTGGGACGCGTATGCGCCGTTCTACGACTGGGAGAACGCGCAGACGCTCGGCCGGCGCGACATCCCCTTCTGGCGCCGCATCGCGTCGGCGGCCGCCGGCACCGTCCTCGAGCTGGGCTGCGGGACCGGCCGCGTCTCGGTGCCGCTCGCGAAGGCCGGCGTCGATCTCGTCGGCATCGATCGATCGGCGCCGATGCTCGCGCGCGCAGGCGAGCGGGTTGCGAGGGCGCGTGCGGGACGAGTCCCGAATCCCGACGCCCGAATCCCGACGCTCGTCCGCGGCGACATCCGCGCGCTTCCGTTTCGCGAACGCCGCTTCGCGATGGTCCTCGCGCCGTACGGCATCCTGCAGTCGCTGATCCGCGCGCGCGATCTCACCGCGACGATCGCGTCGGTGGCGCGCGTCCTCGAGCCGGGCGGCACCTTCGGCATCGATCTCGTGCCCGACGTGCCGAAGTGGAAGGAGTATCGCAACCGCGTCCAGCTGCGCGGGGAGTCGAACGGCGCGCAGCTGACGCTCATCGAATCAGTGACGCAGGATCGGCGCCGGCGCCTCACCACCTTCGAGCAGCGCTACGTCGAGCGGCGGGGCCGCGCCACGCGCGAGCACCGCTTCGATCTCACGTTCCGCACGCTGTCGGTCCCGCAGATGGCCTCGCGGCTCGAGCGCGCCGGCTTCACCGTCGGCGCCGTGCTCGGCGACTACCGGGGACGGCCGTGGGACGAGCGCGCGGACGTGTGGATCATCCTGGCGAAAAGGGGGTAAAATTTGCCGCTATGTCAGGGCATTCCAAGTGGCACTCGATCAAGCACAAGAAGGGCGCCGCCGACGCCAAGCGCGGGAAGGTTTTCACCCGCCTGATCAAGGAATTGACCGTCGCGGCGCGCGCCGGCGGCGGGGATCCCGACATGAACCCACGGCTGCGCACGATCATCGCGGACGCGAAGTCGCAGAACATGCCGGCCGAGAACATCAAGCGCGCGATCCGCCGCGGCACCGGCGAGGAGCCGGGCGTCGCGTACGAAGAAGCGCAGTACGAAGCCTACGGTCCCGGCGGCGCGGCGCTGATCATCGACGTGCTCACGGACAACAAGAACCGCACGGTCGGCGAGCTGCGCCACGCGCTCGAGAAACATGGCGGCAACCTCGCATCCACGAACGCCGTCGCCTGGATGTTCCACAAGAAGGGCTACATCGTCGTCGAGAAGACGAAGGCCGACGAAGAGAAGCTGATGGCCGCGGTGCTCGACGCGGGCGCCGACGATCTCCAGGACGACGACGACAACTGGGAAGTGTTCAGCACGCCGGATGCGTTTCCCGCCGTGAGCGAGGCCGTGAAGGCGCTCGGCATCGAGCCGGCCACGGCGAAGGTCCAGATGATCCCGCAGAACTACGTGAAGCTCGAAGGCAAGCCTGCGCAGCAGATGGTGAGGCTGATGGAGGCGCTCGACGATCACGACGACGTGCAGAACGTCTCGTCGAACTTCGACATTTCGGAGAAGGAGATCGAGGCCTCGCTCGCGTGAGGATCTTCGGCATCGACCCCGGCTCGGAGCGCACCGGGTACGGCTGCGTCGAGACCGACCTCTCGCGCCACACCATCGTCACCTGCGGCGCCATCACGACGCCGGCGCTCGCACCGTTCCCTGACAAGCTCCTCGAGATTCACGCGCGCCTCGCGCACCTGCTCGACGAGTGCCGCCCCGACGCGGTCGCGATCGAGAACCTGTTCTACGCGGTGAACGTGCGCAGCGCGCTGAAGCTCGGGCACGCGCGCGGCGTCGCGATGCTCGCCGCGGTCGAGGCGCGCGTGCCGGTGTTCGAGTACACGCCCGCGGAGATCAAGCGCGCCGTCGTCGGCTACGGCCGCGCGGAGAAGACGCAGGTGCAGCACATGATGAAGCTGCTGCTCGGCCTGCGCGCGGTGCCGACGCCGCACGACGCCGCCGACGCGCTCGCCGTCGCGATCTGCCACGCGCACAACGCCACCGGCGCGCGCGCGGCCAGCCACGCCGACGCGCCGCAGGCGCGAAGGCGGGCGACCAGCTGGCGCAGCTACAAGCCCGCGCCGTGACGGCTCGCAGTCGGTGATTGCGCTTCTCCGCGGCACGATCCACGAAAAATCGCCGAACCGGATCGTCGTCGACGTGAACGGCGTCGGCTACGACGTCTTCGTCCCGCTGTCGACCTTCTACGGCCTCGGCGCCGCCGGCGCCGGCATCTCGCTCCGCATCCACACGCACGTGCGCGAGGACGCGCTCACGCTTTACGGATTCGCAACGCTGCTCGAGCAGGAGCTGTTCGAGCGTCTGATCGGTGTGAGCGGAATCGGACCGAAGGTGGCGCTCGCGGTGCTGTCCGGCATCGAACCGCAGGAGCTGATTCGCGCGATCGATCGGGCCGACGTCGCGCGGCTCACGGCGATCCCCGGCGTCGGCAAGAAAACATCCGAGCGCATCGTGCTCGAGCTGAAAGATCGCCTGCCGCGCGCGCGCGCAGCCGCGCCGGCGGCCGACGCGGCGGCGCCGGAAACGGCCGCGGTGCGCGACGATGTGCTCTCGGCGCTGCTGAACCTGGGGTATCATCGACCGCTCGCCGAAAAAGCCGTCGACGCCGCGATCAAGACGCTCGGCTCGTCGTCCGATGCCGGCTTCGAGCGCGCGTTGAGACAGGCGTTGAGAGAGCTCGCGAAATAATGGACGACCGCCTCGTCACCGCGGCGCGCGTCGACGACGACGCGCAGTACGAGGCGGGGCTGCGCCCGCGGCGCCTCGACGAGTACATCGGCCAGGATCGCATCCGCGAGAACCTCCACGTGGCGATCGCGGCCGCACGGCAGCGGAGCGAGCCCCTCGATCACGTGCTGCTGCACGGCCCGCCCGGCCTCGGCAAGACGACGCTCGCCTACGTGATCGGCAACGAGATGGGCGTCGCCGTGCGCGCGACCTCCGGGCCGGCGATCGAGAAGCCGGGCGATCTCGTCGGCATCGTCACGAATCTCGGCGCGGGCGAGGTCCTCTTCATCGACGAGATCCATCGGCTCTCGCCGGCGATCGAGGAGATTCTGTATCCGGCGCTCGAGGACTACGAGGTGGACATCGTCATCGGCCAGGGGCCGAGCGCGCGCACGGTGAAGATGCGCCTCGAGCCCTTCACGCTCATCGGCGCGACGACGCGGACGGGCCTCCTGACGGCGCCGCTGCGATCGCGCTTCGGCATCGAGCATCGCCTCGAGTTCTACACGCCCTCCGACGTCGAAGAGATCCTGCGGCGATCGGCGAGGATTCTCGGCGTCCCGATCGAAGAAGCCGCGGTACGCGCAGGTGCGCGCGGCCGGGACGATCACGCTCGAGGTCGCGCGCGCGGCGCTGAAGCTGCTCGAGGTGGACGAGCACGGCTTCGACGAGATCGACCGCAAGCTGCTCAGGACGATCATCGACAAGTTCGGCGGCGGGCCCGTGGGCCTCAACACCATCGCCGCGGCGATCAGCGAAGAGAAGGACGCGATCGAGGAGATCTACGAGCCGTTCCTGCTCCAGATCGGGTTCCTCGATCGGACGCCCCGCGGCCGCGTCGCGACGCCGGCGGCGTACGGCTACTTCGGCCTCGCCGCGCCGGCCGACCAACGAAGGGATTCACGTTTGTGGTGACGACCGATCACGTTCGACACGCGCCGCGCATGGGCGGGCGCGCGACGACGATTGCGTCGCTGGCGACCTACGTGCCGCCGCGGCTCCTGACCAATGCCGATCTCGAGAAGATGGTCGACACGAGCGACGAGTGGATCCGGCAGCGCACGGGCATCCGCGAGCGCCACATCGTCGATCCGGGCGTCGCGACCTCCGATCTCGGCACCGAGGCCGCGCGCAAGGCGATCGCGAACGCGGGCCTGACGCCGGACGACATCGGCGTCATCGTCGTCGGCACGGTGACGCCCGACATGTTCTTCCCGAGCACCGCGTGCCTCATCCAGCACAAGATCGGCGCGCGGCGGGCGTGGGGGTTCGATTTGAGCGCGGCGTGCTCGGCGTTCACCTACGCGCTCACCGCCGCGAGTCAGCTCATCGCGAGCGGCGCGCACGACCACGCCCTCGTCGTCGGCGCCGACGTGATGTCGAGCATCATCGACTACGAGGATCGATCGACGTGCGTGCTGTTCGGCGACGGCGCCGGCGCGGTCGTCGTCTCGGCGGCGAAGGCGGGGGAGCCGTCGATCCTCGACTTCGAGCACGAGATCGACGGCGGCGGCGGACCGGCGCTCTGCATGCCCGCCGGCGGCAGCGCCAGGCCGTCGTCGCACGAGACCGTCGAGGGGCGGCTGCACTACGTCAAGCAGGATGGGGCGACGGTCTTCAAGTTCGCCGTGCGGAAGACGGAGGAAGTGTCGCGGCGGCTGCTCAATCGCAACGGCCTGACGCCGGCGGACATCGATCTGTTCGTGTCGCACCAGGCGAATCGGCGGATCATCCTGTCGGCGAGCGAGAGGCTCGGCGTCGCGCCGGAGAAGGTGATCATCAACATCGAGCGCTTCGGCAACACGACCGCGGCGACCATCCCGCTCGCGCTGAACGACGCGCTGTGCGCCGGGAAGCTGAAGAAAGGCCAGCTCGTGCTGCTGGCGTCGGTCGGCGCGGGCTTCACCGTCGGCTCCGTGCTGCTGCGGTGGGGGTTTTAGAATTGACGTAGGGCGACCCTTTCAGGGTCGCCGGCGGCGAGGCTGAAAGCCTCGCCCTACAGACGCATTGAATGAGTCACCGCGTCTTCCTTCTATCTCCCGCGAACCTCGGCGGCCGCCGCGCGGCGCAGGCGCTGTCGCCGCGGGCGACGTTCGCGCTCGCGGCGGCGCTGCGTTCGGCGGAGGGGGCGCCGCTCGGTGATCTGTTCACGTTCGTCAGCGGCTTGTATTTCCGCGGCAAGCTCACCTACGCGCGGCGGTTCGCGCGGCCGCCGGAGCCGGGCAACCCGATCGTCGGCGACGGCGTGCACGTAATCACGCCGAACGCGGGGCTGCGCAGCCCTGACACGCGCGTGACGCACGCCGCCGTGCGCGGCTTCGCGTGCGGCGACATCGACGCCGGCAACCCCCGCTACCGGCGTCCGCTCGAGGCGAGTGCGCGTACGCTCCTCGCCGAGATCGGGCCCGAATGCGACGTGGTGCTCCTCGGCAGCGTCGCGTCGCCGAAGTACGTCGACATCTTTACCGCGATTTTCGGCGACCGGCTGCTGTTCCCGATCGCCTTCGTCGGGCGCGGCGACATGAGCCGCGGCGGGCTGCTGCTACGCCACGCGCGCGCCGGCGAAGAGCTCGACTACGTGCCGATTGTCGGCGCGACGCTGCACGGCGCGCGGCCTCCGAAGCTGGCGCCGCTGAGAACGTACAAGGCAGAAGGGCAGGGAGGCAGCAAGGCAGGAATTCAAGGCTGAAGGGCATGGAGGCGGGAATTTCACCGACCTTCCCTGCCTTGAATTCCTGCCTTCCTGGCTCTCTGCCCGTCCTGCCTTGCGCGTGTCTAAACGGTGCCCTGCCTTGCACGTGTCTAAACGGCTGACGATTCCGCGCGATCAGGACAACGCGATTCTGACGGTCGACGGCAAGGAAGTCCGCCTCACGAACCTGCGCAAGATCTTCTGGCCCGAGCTCGGGCTCACCAAGGGCGACCTGCTGCAGTACTACGCCGACGTCGCCGACGCGCTCCTGCCGCACATCCGGAACCGCGCGATGGTGATGAAGCGCTATCCGCACGGCGCGGCCGGCGACTTCTTCTTCATGAAGCGCGCGCCGGCGCCGCGCCCCGCGTGGATCGAGATCTGCACGATCGATCACGGCCACGGCAACGTCATCGACTTCCCGATGATTCAGGACCGCGCCGCGCTGATGTGGGTGATCAATCTCGGGTGCATCGACCTGAACCAGTGGTACGCGACGTGCGACGACACCGATCGGCCGAACTACCTGCATTTCGATCTCGATCCCGGCGCCGGCGCGACCTTCGCGCGCGTGATCGAGACCGGGCAGGTCGTGCACGAGGCGCTCGACACGCTGAAGATGCCGTCGCTCGTGAAGACCACCGGCTCGAAGGGGCTGCACGTCTACGTGCCGATCGTCCGCGGGCCGGTGCAGAAGCAGGTGTGGACCTTCGCGAAGGCGCTCGCGCAGGAGCTCGCCGCGCGCAACCCGGCGCTCATCACCGCCGAGTACCGGCGCGAGAAGCGCCCGCGCGGGCGCGTGCTCGTCGACTACAACCAGAATCGCTGGGGGAGCACGCTCGCCTCGATCTACTCGCCGCGCCCGCGTCCCGAGGCGACCGTCTCGACGCCCGTCACCTGGAAGGAGCTCGACAAGGGGATTCGCATCGAGGACTTCACGATCCGCAACGTCCCGGCGCGCGTCGCGAAGCTCGGCGATCTGTGGAAGCCGCTGCTGCAGGCGCGCGGCCGGTTCAACCTCTCGGCGTACGTCTGATCACTCGCCGAGCAGTTCCCCGATCGGCTTGAAGTCCTCGACGTGATCGCAGATCGCCTTGATCACCATCAGCATCGGCACCGCGAGCAGCATCCCCCAGACGTTCCATACCCAGCCCCAGAAGAGCAGCCCGATGAACACCGCCACGGCGTTCATCGACGAGGCGCGGCTCGTCAGCCACGGCGTCAGGAGGAAGCCCTCGAGGCTCGTGATGAGCAGCGACGCGCCCGACACGAGGATCGCCATCTGCACGTTGCCGAACTGCAGGAAGCCGACCGCCGCCGTGCCCGCGGTCACGAGCACGGGCCCGAAGTACGGGATCGAGTTGAAGATCCCCGCGAGCACGCCCCAGACGCCCGCCTGGTTCACGCCGAGCGCGCGGAAGGTCAGCCACGTCGCCACGGCCACGACCGTGCTCGTGAAGATCTGGACGAGCAGGAACCTCTCGATCTGCCGATCGATCTCCGACAGGATCTGCAGCGTGATTTTCTTCTTCGTCAGCGACGGCCCGGCGATCTTCACCATCTTCCGCCGATACAGATCGCCGGACGCGAGGAGGAAGTAGACGAGGAACAGGATCAGCACGAGCTGCCCGACGGCCGCCGCGGCGCCGACCGATCCCCACAGCAGGTAATCGGAGACGTTGAACGGCGGCGGCTCCACCTGCACGCGCTGCGCGCCGGTGGAGGGCGGCGGCGGCGCCGCGGCGTTCGCCGCCTTCTCGAGCTCCGTCGCCGCCTTCTGCACCTGCCGGATCGCGTCGGCGGTCGACGGCCGATCGGTTTCCATCTTCTCGCGCAGCCGCCGCGCCGCCTGCGGCAGCTCCCGGATGATCGCGTTCGCCTCCGTCCGCAGACCGTAGAGCAGCGATCCGCCCGCGACGGTCATCGCGACGAGGACGATCGCCGCGCCGATCGGCCGCGCGATGCGCCAGCGCGCCAGCGTCGCGACGATCGGCTCGAGCGCGTAGCTGACGAGCAGCGCGAGCACGATCGGGATGATCATCGACTGCGCGTACTGCAGGACGAGAATCGTCGCCAGTACCGCGAGCACCGTGAGCGCCGCGCTGCGGACGTCGACAAACTGCGGATCGCGGACCGCGGATTGCGGATTGATTGTGGAGTGCGGATCGCGGATCGCGGATTGCCGCTCGCCGTCGCGGGTGTCGACCGCCTTCAGGGTCATCGCGCCAGCTCCTCCGCCAGCAGCGCCTTGTTGATCGCGACCGCCGCCTTCACGCCCTCAGCCGCCGCGACGACGACGAACTGCGCGTCGCGCGAGGCGTCGCCCGCGACGAAGACGCGATCCACGTTCGTGTCGCAGAGGCTGCCGGTCTTCACCACGCCGCGCCGCGTCAGCTCGCAGCCGAGCGCCGCCGCGAGCGACGACTGCGGGTGCTGCGCCGTCGTGAAGAACAGCGCCTCGCGATCGATCGCGCCGCCGCCCTCGAAGACGACGCGCGCGAGCTCGCCGTCGCGGTGATCGAGCGCGGCGATCCGCTCGCCGCGGATATCGATGCCGTTGCGCGCGAGCCGCTCGCGGCTCTGGCGATCGAGCCGCGTCCCGTGCGAGCACACGATCACGTCGCGGCTCCACGCCCTGAGGCCCAGCGCGAGACGCGTCACGTCGCGGCTGCGCCCGAACGCCGCGATCCGCCGATCGCGGCACTCCCACCCGTCGCAGTACGGGCA
>QHWK01000101.1 GCA_003223775.1 Acidobacteriota bacterium | reverse complement strand
CGCTGTTCACCGCGATCCGCTGGTTCTCGGTCTGCCAGTTGCCGTTCTCGTCGAAGTAGCCGACCTGGGCGTTCTTCATCGCGGTCGGCACCTCGCCCGCGGTGTTGGTGACGGTCTCGTTGTCGTCATTGTAGGCGAGGACGCGCGAGTGCGTATCCTTCGCGATGCGCATCGCCTGCGACTTCGGGTACACGAACTCGTCGCCGATCCGATCGCCCGGGTAGTACCACACCTTGACCGCCTGCGGCGAGCCGCTGGCGCGCTCGGAGAAGAGCACCACCGGCTTGTCGGTCGGCTCGAGACGATCGTTCGGGATGGCGAGGATCGTCGTGTAGATCTTCTTCTCATCCTTGTCGAACACCTGCACGACGTGCCGGTTGCCCGGAATGTCGGCGAGCTTGAAGACGTAGCTGCCCGCGGGCAGCGTGGCGCCCGGCACCTGCACGGCGCCGCTGAAGGTCAGGATCGTCTTCTTGTTCCACTCGTCGGCGCGCGCCGCCGGCGCGAGCATCGCGGTCAGCATCGCGGCGCAACAGACGGCTTTGAGTACACGCATGAGTTTGCCTCCTCCTAATTCGTTCCTGCCTCGAAGGCTGCATCATGTGTGCCGTAGAAGCTCGTCCGTACCGCCTGCTCAGCCGCGTGTGCACGCGTCTTGCTTCGCTCGTCGCGCTCGGTGAAATACGCCCACAAACCCTTCACGGAGGCACCCGCCATGTCCAGTATGGAATCGCTCGGAGACTTGATGCAGGACGAACTCAAAGACATCTACGACGCGGAGAAGCAACTCACCAAAGCGCTGCCGAAGCTCGCGAAGAAAGCGTCGAACGAGGATTTGCGCGACGCGCTCGAACAGCATCTGCAGGAAACCGAAGGCCACGTCGAGCGCCTCGAGCAGGTCTTCGATCAGCTCGGCATGCCGGCGCGCGGCAAGCGCTGCGAGGGCATGAAACACCTGATCGACGAAGGCAACACGATGATCTCGGACGCCGAAGAAGAAGGGACGCGCGACGCCGTCATGATCGCCGCGGTGCAGAAGACCGAGCACTACGAGATCGCCAGCTACGGCACGCTGCGCACGTGGGCGAACGTGCTCGGCAAGACCGAGATCGCCGCGCTGCTCGACGAGACGCTCGAGGAAGAGAAGGAGGCCGACCGCAAGCTGACCGCGATTGCCGAGAGCTTCGTCAACCAGGAAGCGGCAGATGAGGGGCAGGGCGCGGCGCCGACGCGGGGCCGCCGCGGAACCACGGGCGCGCGCCAGGCTGCCGCCGATCGCGGGCGCACGGGCACGCGCGGTCGTTCGCGATAAGTGTCAGCTCGGCCGACGCATGAGCGCGGCTCTTACAGTTTTCGCGCATAACGCGTCGGCCGAGCTCTCCGTGACGTGCAGTCATACGATCCCATCGCTCGTTTCCTCCCGGTCGACGTCGGTTTCCATTCGCTTGGGCGTCCGCCCGGCACGGCCGATTGCGCGCGCGCCGGCGTTAACTTCAACGGCGTCTTCGCGTTCGCTCCTCGTCGTGCGCCCGCGCGCTCAACGGCTGACCTCGCAGGTTCGCCTTTTGCAGTGGGCGACAGCGCGATGGCAGTTCGTGCATCCATCCTCGTTGCCGACGACGATGAGACGAGCGCCCGTTTTCTGAAGCGGCTGCTCACGAAGGAAGGGCACGACGTTTCTGTCGTCGGCACGGCCGACGCGGCGCTGTCGTCCTGCCAGAACGATCCGCCCGATCTCGTGCTCGTCGATCTCGTCGCGCCGCGCGGGCACGGGTTCGACGTCTGCCGCCGGCTGAAGGACCAGGGAGCCACGCGCTTCATTCCAGTCGTCATCGTCACTGCGCAAGGGGATCGCGTCGACAGGCTCAGGGGCATCGAGGCCGGGTGCGATGACTTTCTCACCAAACCATTCGACTCAACTGAGCTGCACGCGCGGATTCAATCGCTGGTGCGCCTGAAGCGCTACACCGACGAGCTCGAATCGGCGGAGGCGGTCATCCTCGGTCTCGGCGCGACCATCGAGGCGCGCGATCCGTTGACCAACGGCCACTGCCAGCGCCTGGCGCACTACGCGACGCGTCTCGGCCGCTCGCTCGGATTGGACGACACCGATATCGGCGCGCTCGAGCGCGGCGGCTTTCTCCATGACATCGGCAAGATCGCCGTGCCCGATCGCGTGCTCCTCAAAGACGGCAAGCTCGATCCGCACGAGTCGCGCGTCATGCGCAAGCACCCCATCGTCGGCGATTCGCTGTGCGCGGGCCTGCGGTCGCTGAACAACGTGCGCCCGATCGTCCGGCATCACCACGAGCGCCTCGACGGCTCGGGCTATCCGGATGGACTCCGCAACAGCGAGGTCCCGCTGCTCGCGCAGATCGTCAGCATCGTCGACGTGTACGACGCGCTGACCACCGAGCGTCCATATCGCGCCGCGCGGCCGGCGGCGGAAGCGTTCCAGGTGCTCTCGGAGGAGGCCGATAAAGGCTGGCGCGACCGCGCGCTGGTGGACGCGTTCGTCTCGATCGCGAACGAAGCCGAACCACGAACGCAGAGCCCGACGCCGAACCCCTGAATCAGAAGCAGAACCGGAATGCAGAACCCTGAGCTCGTTTGGGGCACCTGCCTTGCAGTGCCGAGGCGCCGGAGGTTCGACTGAATGGCGAAATACGGCAAGAAAGCGCAGAGCAAGGTTGAGCGCGCGATGCGCGAGCGCAAGCACGGCACGCTGAAGTCCGGGCGCTCGGGCAAGCGGGTCACGAGCCGCAAGCAGGCGATTGCGATCGGCCTGAGCGAAGCGCGACGCGAAGGGGGCAAGGTGCCGCGCAAGGGCGGCCGCAAGCGCAAGGGCGGCGGGCGCAAACGCAAGGGCGGCGGCCGCAAGCGCTCACGCGGTTAATCGCTCGATTCCCCGCGTCCTCCTCCGGCTTGCCAGAGCGAGCTTCCGGCTCGCGGCGCAGGCGAGCCGGAGGGGAGTCGAATGGCTCAACCCCCGATATCCCATATAAAGATGTCCGCGCACGCGCGCGCATTCGTGGCGGAACCGATGCTGCGATCGCCGCGTCAAATCGCTTGACCTCAGCGGTAGGGGTCCGTACCATCTACTCGATCCCCTTTGCGGTCCGAAATTTAGAGGAGCTTCACGCATGATCAACCGAACGACCGTAGCCGCGGCGGCGCTGTGCGCGCTCGTCGGCGCTGCCTCGGCGCGCATCGGCGCGCAGGCGCCGGCTGCGAAGACGGCCACACCCACCTTCAGCAAGGATGTCGCGCCGATCTTCTACAAGAGCTGCACGAACTGCCATCGTCCGGGTGAGATCGCGCCGATGTCGCTGCTCTCCTATCAGGATGCGCGGCCGTGGGCCAGGTCGATCGCGACCAACGTCACGAAGGGCACGATGCCGCCGTGGCACGCCGATCCGGCGCACGGCGAGTTCCTGAACGATCGCCGCCTGTCGGACGCCGACCGCGACACCATCGTACGGTGGGCGAGCGGCGGCGCGCCGGAAGGCAACCCGACGGATCTCCCGACGCCGCCGACTTACGCGAACGAGTGGATGATCGGGCAGCCGGACGCGATCTTCAGCATGCAGGAAGACTACCCGGTGCCGGCCACCGGCACGGTCGCGTATCAGTACTTCACGATCCCGACCAACACGACCGAGGACAGGTGGATCCAGGCGATGGAAGTGCGCGCCGGCGATCCGAAGGTCCTGCATCACGTGATCGTGTATGCCGCGACGCCTCCGCCTGCGCAGCCGGCGCAGCCGCCAGCCCCGCCGCCGGCGGGCGCGCCGGCCACGCCGCGTCCGGCGCCGCTCTTCGTTTTCGCCGACGGGACGACCAACATCCCGGCGGGGCAGACCGGCGGTCCGCCACTGCCGCTGGAGCAGCGGAAGGCGCCGGGCCCGAGCGATCGTCCCCCACCGCGGCGCATGGGGCCCGCGATCGGCGGCTTCGCGCCGGGGCAGTTCATGCGCGTGTACCAGGAGGGGAGCGCGATGAAGCTGCCCGCCGGCGCGACGCTGATCTTCCAGATGCACTACACGCCGGACGGCAAGCCGACGACCGATCGCACGCGCATCGGCGTGAAGTTCGCGAAGGGGCGTCCGCAGACGGAGGTCCGCTTCGCGTCGCTCGTGAACGGGAGCCTCCACATCCCGCCGGGCGCGGCCGATCAGCGCGTCGACGCGGAAATGACGATCGGGCAGGACATCACGCTCTGGAGCATGATTCCGCACACGCACGTGCGCGGCATCCGGTGGCTGTACGACGTGAAGTATCCCGACGGCCGCACCGACACGATCCTCTCGGTGCCGAAGTACGACTTCAACTGGCAGACCGATTACGTGTTCAGACAGCCGCTGAAGCTGCCGAAGGGAACGAAGCTCCACGGGACGGCGTGGTACGACAACTCGCCCGCGAACAAATCGAATCCCGATCCGAC
>QHWK01000216.1 GCA_003223775.1 Acidobacteriota bacterium | reverse complement strand
TCTCGCGCTGACAGTGCAGAGCGCGCCCGCGTCCGGCCGCGCCATTCAGGAAGGCAAGAAGCTCTTCGACGGCATGTGCGCGCGGTGCCACGGGATCGACGGGACGGGCGACGAGGGGCCGGCGCTCAACCGCGCCACGCTCGCGCGCGCCGCCAGCGACGATGCGCTGCGGGACGTGATCCGCGACGGCATTCCGGAGCGGGGCATGCCGCGTGTGCGCCGGCTGAGCGACGGCGAGCTCGCGCAGCTCGTCGCCTACGTGCGATCGCTCGGCCGCGCCGGCGGACCGCCGGCGCGCGGCGACGCCAAACGCGGCCGCGCCGTCTACGCGCGCCTCGGCTGCGCCTCGTGCCACATTGTCGAGGGCCAGGGCAGCAGCTTCGGCCCCGACCTGACGGAGATCGGCATCCAGCGCGGCGCCGGCTACTTGAAACAATCGGTGATCGGCCCGGGCGAAACGCTGCCCCGCGGGCTCTCCCAAGTGCCCGGCCGCGGCTTCGCCGAATACCTGCCGGTCCAGATCGTCACGAGCGACGGCCGCACGATTCGCGGCGTGCGCATCAACGAGGATCCGTTCACGATCCAGCTGCGCGATACGAACAACCAGTTCCACTCGTACCGCAAGAGCGAGCTCAAACAGCTCGAGAAGGAGTTCGGCAAGAGCGTGATGCCCGGGTTCCGCGGACGCGTCACCGATACCGAGCTCGACGATCTGGTGGCGTATCTCTCGACGCTGCGAGGTGTGAAATGAGGGCCCTTCTCGTCACGGCGGCCGGGCTCGCGGCGCTCGCTGCGGCGCAGCCGTCCGCGCAGGTCACCTACGACCGGATCGCCAACTCGGAGCGCGAGCCGCAGAACTGGATCACCTACTCCGGCAACTACCAGTCGCATCGGTTCTCGCCGCTGACCGAGATCACGCGCGCGAACGTCGCGAAGCTGAAGCCCGCGTGGGTCTATCAGGTGCGCCGCACCGGGATCGTCGAGACGTCGCCGATCGTCGCCGACGGCGTCATGTACATCACCGAGCCGCCGAGCACGGTGACGGCGCTCGACGCGCACACGGGGCGGCCGCTGTGGACCTATACGCCGGCGATCCCGACCGACGTCATCGTCATCGGGTCGCCGCCGGTGAACCGCGGCGTCGCGATCCTCGGCGACACGGTGTTCTTCGGCACGGTGCACGGCCATCTCATCGCGCTCGACGCGAAGTCGGGCGCCGTGCGGTGGGACACCGTCGTCGACGACAACAAGCTGGGGCACTACCTCACCAACGCGCCGCTCGCGCTTGCCGATCGGATCATCGTCGGCGTGTCGGGCGCGGAGGCGGGCATTCGCGGCTTCCTCGACGCGTACGATCCAAAGAGCGGCAAGCGCGTGTGGCGCACCTACACCGTGCCCGCGCCGGGCGAGCCGGGCGCCCAGACGTTGGAACGGCGACGTGCGGCCGGGCGACAACCTGTACACGTGCTCGCTGCTCGCGCTCAGCCCCGTCGACGGCCGGATCAAGTGGCACTTCCAGTTCACGCCGCACGACGTGCACGACTGGGACTCGAACGAGATCCCGATCCTCTTCGACGCGACCGTCAACGGCCGCGCGCGCAAGCTCGTGGCCATGGCGAACCGCAACGCGTTCTACTACGTGCTCGATCGCGAGACCGGCGAGTTCCTGAGCGGCACGCCGTACGCGAAGCAGACGTGGGCCGAAGGCCTCGACGCGAAAGGCCGTCCGCGGCTGAAGCCGGGCACGGATCCGAGCCTCGAAGGGACGCTCGTGTTCCCGAACATCCAGGGCGCGTCGAACTGGCCGAGCCCGTCCTTCAGCCCGGCGACGAAGCTGTTCTACCAGCCGGCGCGCGAGATGGGCACCTACTACTACAAGGGCGAGTCGAAGTACAAGGCGGGCGAGCCGTTCGTCGCGGGCGGCGGACGAGCCGTGAACGGCGACGAGGCATGGGGCGCGGTGCGCGCGATCGAGGCGGCGACCGGGAAGATGAAGTGGGAGTTCAAGCTGCTGTCGCCGCCGTGGAGCGGCCTGCTCTCGACCGCCGGCGGCCTCGTCTTCGGCGGGACCGAGGAAGGGAACTTCTTCGCGCTCGACGCGGAGAACGGCACGCCGCTGTGGGATCTGCAGCTCGGCGGCGCCGTGAAGGCGAACCCGATCGCGTTCGGCGTCGACGGGAAGGAGTACATCGCGATCGCGGCGGGCTACGCGATCTTCGTGTTCGGGCTGTAAACGCACCGCGAGGGCAAGCAACCACAGTAGCGCAGGCCTTTAGGCCTGCCCGCGGCCGCGCGGGCAGCCCTGAAGGGCTGCGCTACCGTCGCTCCAACCGCGAAACGCGAACAAGAAAGCTCTGTGGTCTCTGCGGTTGCTCGTCGTGACGCGATCCAGCGTGACAGTCTGCTCTCTACGCCGGCCGGTGCGCCCGGAGGAACGAACGGATCTGGCGCACCGCCAGCGGAATCCGCTCCTTCGGCTCCTTCCACGGGAACATACTCACTTCGGCGTTCGGCGCGAGCATCGCCGCCTCCATCGCGACCGCGTAGGGGTGCGCGGGGATGTCGTCCGGCAGGATGAGCACCGGCGTCCGGCAGCTACGCACGAAGTCGCGCGTCACGGTGAAGACGAAGTCCGCGTTGGTGCGGTACATCTTCGTCAGGAACCTGTCGACCATCTCCGTCGTGATGTCGTGCCGGCGCTTGACCAGCTCCGGGCCCCATCCCTTGCTGTTGGTTTCGTAGAAGAGGTCGCGCATCTCGGGACGCGATCCGCTCGGCTGCGCG
The DNA here is from genome assembly GCA_003223775.1 of Acidobacteriota bacterium. Lineage (GTDB taxonomy): Bacteria > Acidobacteriota > Vicinamibacteria > Vicinamibacterales > CAVVIG01 > QHWK01. The sequence goes on along the minus strand of QHWK01000216.1, from coordinate 12,089 downwards.
AGCACGGCGGCCACGACGCGATCCGGCGCGCGCTTCAGCAGGTTCCAGATGAAAGGCCCGCCGATACAGAAGCCCATCACCATGAACTTGTCGATGCGCAGGTGATCCATCAGACCGAGGTGATCGTCGGTGTACGCGTCCCACGGCCGCTCGATCTCGAGCGGGCCGGAGGACTCGCCGCCGTTGGCGTTGCGCAGGTCCGACGCAATGCAGCGGTACTCCGCCTTGAAGTCGTCGATCGGGTTGAACGGATCGCCGCGCTTCAGGCCGGCGATCGTCGAGTTCAACCCGCCGCCGGCGATGAGCAGCAGCGGGAAGCCCGAGCCGGCTTCCTCGTAGCGGATGCGAACCGGCCCTCGTTCGTAGAAGGACATGGCGGCTCCTGTCTTCGCGGTCTGCCGGGCGAACACGCGCCTGGCGGCCGCCATCGCGGTTGCCGCAGCGCTCGTCGTCAGAATCTTGCGTCTGATCGGATCCATGGTCGGCCCCTCGCCCCTAGCCCCTAGCCCCCGCAGGGCGTCGGGTGCCATCCCTTGTTGTCCGCCTGCTTCCTGAACTGCACGCTGCGGACGTACGGCTGCGCGAGATACTGCGGATCCTCGAGCATGTTGGTGACGACGAGATACTCGACGCCTTCGTCGGTGAGCGTCGTCCAGTATTCGGTGAGCACCGCGTTCGCGCCGTACGGCACGCCGTTCGGCCGGAAATATCCCGGCTTGAGATGCGTCGTCACCGTCTTGAGCGATCCGTGAACCGGCTTGACCGTCACCGCGCGGCCACGGCGGCCGCCGCCGGCGCCGTCCATCTCCCACGCCGCCGCCGAGTAGCCCTGCCACGACGGCGCTTCGCTCGCAGGCGCGGCGCCGCCGAAGTGCAGCACGCGCGTCTGCGTTCCGGCGTCGGCCTCGACGACGAGCGTGCGATCGTCCTGCCAGCTGACTCGCAGCCGTCCCGGCAGATGCATCAGCCCGCCGGCGCCGTACGCGCGGCACTGCTCGCCGGAGGCTTGATCCTTCGCGGGATCCCACGCGTCGGCGGCGCGCCGCCCTTCGGCGTTGACGGGCAGATAGAGAACGTCCCCTTTCGGCGGCGTCACCATCCGCCAGCGCCAGTCGTCGGTGACGAGCGACACCCAGTAGCCGGTGAGATCGATCGGCGCAGCGGCGCGCGGCGCGGCGGGCGGCGCCTGGGGCGCGCCGCCGCGGCCCCGCTGAGCGCCCGCAGACACCGCAGAGAAAGCAACCACAGAAATCACAGAGCACACAGAGATTAACTTTCTCTGTGATCTCTGCGATCTCTGTGGTTGCTTTTCTCGCGCGGTCATCGACTCTTCTTTTTCGTCGTCGCACCGGGCGTCGTCGCTTTCGGCGCGGGCTTCGGCTGCAGCGTCTTGTAGACCGCTTCGACGAACTTCTCGGTCGACCATCGTTCGTCGTTCGCGCCCCAGCGCGGATCGTAGTCGGCGGTGATCCTCGCCGCCTTCACCTGCTCGAGCGTCTTTCCCTGCTTGATCAGCGCCTGCGCGCGGTCGCGGACGATCGTCAGCATGTCGCGGTAGTACGCGAGGTCCGCGCCGTCGGCCAGCCGTCCGTGTCCGGGCACCACCATCGTCCCGCCTTCCATGCGGAACTCGGGGATGACGATGTCGAGCATGCGATTGCAGCCGTCGATGATCCCGTTGATCCCGCCGCCGTGCTCGACGTCGATGAACGGATAGGTCGTCATCTGGAACAGATCGCCGGACGCGATCACGTCCGAGCCGCGGAAGTACACGAAGACGTCGCCGTCGGTGTGCGCGCCCGGCACATGGACGATCTGGATGCCGTCGCCGTTGAAGAAGTGGCTCAGCTTCATCGACTCCTGATGGAACGTGTCGGTGGGCCACGCGGCTTCGGGCGTCGGCGCCTTTGCGCCGGTCGGCGCGCTCAGGTGATTGAGCGTGTTCTCGTACGCGAAGATCGCCGCGCCCTGCCCGGCGTCCGCGATGTCGCCGGCGACATTGCCGCCGGTGAACGTGCGCCCCGCCTTCGCGAGCCGCTCGTTGCCACCCACGTGATCGGGATGAAAATGCGTGTTGACGATGTAGCGGATCGGCTTCGGCGGTCCGAATGGGTTCAACGAATTCTGCAGCGTGCCGCGCGTCTCGGCGCCCCACCGCACGTCGAACGGCGGCTCCTTCGCCTGCATCTGCCGCTGCAGCTGCCGCACGGCGTCGAGCACGGTGTCGCTCATGCTCGCCAGGCCGGTGTCGACGAGCAGCACGCCGTCCTTTCCGACCGACGCGGTGATGTTGCCGCCGGCGCCGGCAATCATGTAGACGCTGCCGTGCACGGGCAGGATTTCAATCTGCTGATCGCCCGTCCGCGCCTGCGGCGGCGGCTGCTGCGCCGCGCGCCCGAGCGGCGCGACGATCGCGACCGCCACCGCCAGCGCCGCGAAGAAGACGTGCCTCATTGCCCCTTCCTCGCGCGGCCGGCCGCGATCTTCGCCTGAATCTCCGGATACATCGTCTCGGCGCCGGCCGTGACGACGTCCCACGGGATGTTGTAGCGGCTCGCGAAATCCTTCACGTCGTCGGCGTACTGCTGCGTGCCCGGCAGGTTGTGCGGCACGATGCCGCGGGGCCGATCCACCTCCTCGACGACGTTGCACGGATACGGCGGGATGTTCTGGTGCTGATCGAGCTGGTACTCGGTGCTGCGGATCAGCGGCTCGGTGAGATACACCGGATCGTGCTCGACGAGGATGAACGTCAGGTAGTTGCCGCGGCGAATCAGGTACTGGTTGACGACGATGCGATCGCTGTGGAAGACGCCGTCGCGCTTGAGGTACTCCTCTTTCACATGCGTCGTGTGGATCTTCAACATGTCCCCGATCCACTCGCCGGTGGAGAAGCCGCCCCACGTGTGCGGCGCGTTCTCAGACGGGTGCGGGCGGCCGTCCAGGTAGATCGCCTTGTCGATCGATCGCAGCCACTCCATGTGCCACGCCGTCACCTGGCGCGACACGGGATCGACCTCCTTCGAGATGCGCAGCTGCGACGGCCCGCGCGAGATGTAGGAGACGGCGTGCGGCCGGCACTGCCACTCGGGCAGCGTCTGGATCGAGGCGACCCACGCCATCGCGCGCAGCCGCGCCGCCTCGTTCAGCGGAATGCCGACCCAGTCGCCGAGCTCGGTGTTGCCGGTGTTGTCTTCCTCGCGCACCGGCGTCCACTCGCCGGAAAGATCGACGCCGCGCGCGGCGGTGGTGACCTCGTACTCCTGCGAGGCGCCGCCGACGAGAACGCAAAGGAGGCAGACGCCGCACAGGCAAAGGCAAAGCAGCTTCGCGGCCTTTGCCTCCTTTGCGTTCTCCATTCGCGTCACCCTCAGAACACGTACTTCGCGCCGAACTGCAGGATGCGCGGATCGCCGGCCTGCAGCACCTGGCCGAACGTCGCGCTGCTCAGATTCTGGATCGGATTGTTCCGGATGAAGTTGTTCGTGATGTTGAACGCCTCGACGCGCAGCTCGACGTTCTGCGTCTTCGCGAACCGCACGACGCGCGCGACGACCATGTCGATCTGCCACCGCGACGGGCCGTAGAGGCTGTTGCGCGCGTAGGTGCCGAGGGTGCCGAAGGCCGGCTGCGCGAACGCCGACGCGTTCAGGTAGTTCGTCACCGACGACGTGTCGCCGTACGGGTTGTCGAGCACTTGATTCGCGCGTTGATTCGTTCCGAGGATGCCGGTGAGCGCGCGGTCCTGCCCCGAGACGACGTTGAGCGGGCCGCCCGACTGCGCGCGCAGCAGGCCCGAGATGCGCCAGTCGGACAGGAGCGCCGCGGCGCCCGCGAGCGCCGGCGTCTGATAGCTCGCCGTGACGTTCGCGAGGTGGCGGCGATCGACGTCGCACGCGCCCTCGTCGAACGACGGGTTGGTCGGATCGGTCCACCCGGACTGCACGTTCGGCAGCTGCTGGCTCGGCAGGCCCACGCACTTCGACACGGTGTAGTTGGCGCTGTAGCTCACGCGCGATCCGCGGCGCTCGATCGACACGAGCATGCCGTTGTAGCGCTCCCACCCGCTGTCGTCGTGCGCGTCGAGGTTCGCGATGAACGCGCCGTTCACCGGATCGATCTGGCTGAGCACGCGGCGCTGCTGCAGGATGCTGTTCATGCAGGTGCCGAAGGTCGCCGCCGTCGGCACGCACGTCGTCGGCACGCCGCTCGGCGCCGCCGACGTGACGCTCGTCAGCCCGTAGTTGAGGGCCTTCATGTTCCAGAGGTGCGTCGTGTAGGCGCCGATGTAGCTCGCCGACGCGACCCAGTTGCCGGCGATCTGCCGCTGCAGGCTCACGTTGTAGGACTGCACGGTCGTCGGGTGAATGTCCGGATCGACGGCGAGGTAGTTCGCGCCCGGCGAGAAGCGCGCGTTGGCCGGCGCGCGCTCGCCGGCGTTGCTGTCGAACGGCAGCGGGAACGGATTGCCGCCGGGATAGCCGAGGAAGGGATTGTCGAATCCGCCGACGGGGCTCTGGATCCGCACGTCGGATCCCCACGGCGGCGCGATCGCGGTGTTCAGATGGTACTGGCCGTTGACGAAGTCGTACGACACGCCGTACGAGGAGCGCAGCGACATGCGGCCGTCGCCCTTCGGATCCCACGCGAGGCCGACGCGCGGCGCGAGGTCGGTCCATCGTTTGTTCATGCCGGCGAACCCGTTCGGGAAGCCGGCATCGCCGGGATAGGTGAAGCCCGGCGGCGCGTTGGTGAAGATGCTCGTACGCTGCCCGGCTCTGAAGCCGTCGAGGCTGAAGTTGTAGATCGCGCCGTTGGTCACCTGCTGCGGGAAGTACGGCTCCCAGCGCACGCCGTAATTGACCGTCGTGCGATCGTTCGCCTTCCAGCTGTCCTGCGCGTAGAGGCCGACGTACCACTCGGTCATGAACAGATTGTTCGGGCCCGAGGCGGTGAACTGGTTCGGCCGGCCGACCATGAAATCCGCGAGCCCCGCGCCGACGGCGGATCCGTCGAAGTTGAACGTCCCCGGACTGCGCACGTTGGCCAGCGAGGTCGATTTCCAGTACGCCGCGCTGCCGCCGATCGCGATCTGATGATCGCCGTGGATGAACTGCAGATCGTCGCCGACCTGGAACGTGTTCGTGCGGAAGGTGGATTCGCTCTCGGTGCCGCCGCCGAGGCTGAAGCCGCCGGTGATCGTCAGCAGCAGGTAGTGCGGCATGTAGCTGAAGGTGTTGACGCCGACGTCGGGATACGAGAAGAAATCCTGGCTCGTGCGGTGAATCGCCGTGCGGTTGAACGCGAAACGGAACGCGTTGACCGCGTGCGTGCTCACGATGAAGTTGTCGCCGATGGTGAGCGACTGCGCGAGGTTCTCGCGGCCGCCGACCGTCGTCGTCAGGACGTTGTCGATCAGGCTGAACGGCGGCGGCTGCCGGAACGACGTCGCCATGTAGCGGCCGAACAGGGAGTGGTTCGCGCTCCGCTGGTAATCGAGCTTGGCGACGGTCTGGCCTTCGTCCACCTCGGTGCGCGATGGATAGTTCGTGCGGCCGCACGGATCGGTCGTCGTCGACAAGCGGCCGACGATCGCGAGCGACGCCTTGTCGTAGAGCGCCGGGCTGATCGCGTTGTTGACGAACGGCGCGCGCAGCGCGAGCGTGCGGCCGCCGTTGCACGCGGGCGACGCGAACGCGGTCCAGTCGCCGGCGAGGATCTGCGCGGTCGGGATGAACGCGATGTTGTCCGACGGCGTCTGCCGCGTGTTGGTGCCCTGATAGCCGGCGAAGAAGAACAGCCGGTCGCGGCGGATCGGCCCGCCGAGCACGCCGCCGTACTGGTTGCGGTTCAGCCCGTCGTCTTTGCGCGAGCCGTCGGTGTTCTTCGCGGCGAACGGGTTGGTCGCGTTGAAGCGGTGATTGCGGAGGAACTCGAAGGCGTCGCCGTGGATCGCGTTGGTGCCGGAGCGGGTGACGGCGTTGACCGCTGCGCCCGAGTGCATCCCGTTCTGCGCGCTCAGCGCGCTCGTCTCCACCTTGAACTCCTGGAGCGCGTCGGGAAACGGCAGCGGCAGGTTCGCGTTGTCGTACGGGTTGTTGTGCGTCGCGCCGTCGAGGAGGAACGCGACGCCGGCCGACTGCCCGCCGGCGATCGAGATCAGCTTGCCGCCCTGCATGCTGCGGCTCGACGAGAGGCCGGCCGCGCCGTCGGGCTGCACCGCCGCGCCGGCGAGCGCGATGAGATCCACCGGGTTGCGGCCGTTGAGGGGCAGCGACAGGATGCGCTCGTTCTCGATCACCTGGCCGAGGCCCGTGTTGCGCGTCTCGACGAGCGGCGATGCCGCCTGCACCTGCACCGTCTCCTCGACGGCGCCAAACGACAGCGCGGCGTTGATCACCGCCGCATCGTTCACCTGCAGCACGAGGCCGGTGCGCACGTACGACTTGAAGCCCTGCAGGTTTGCGTCGAGGCGGTACGGGCCGATCGGCAGGTTCGGCAGCGTGTAGGATCCGCTCGCCTGCGTCACCGTCGATCGCTTGAGGCCGGTGTCGGTCTGCGTCGCGGTGACGTCGACGCCGGGCAGGACGCCGCCGCTGGCGTCGCGGACGACGCCGGAAAGTTGCGCCGTCGATCCGGCTTGCGCGTGCGCCGCCGCGCTCGACAGCAGGACCGCGAGAGAGCCGCCGATCAATCCGCGCGCCGCGCGCTTCATCGATCCTCCTCGGGCCAGCTACGGAAAATCAGGCGGCGAGTATAACCGCCGCGAGTGCATTGTCAAACGCTCTGATATCGCACTTTGGAGGAGGAGCGGCGCGGGACGCCAATTCCCTGGAGCCGCTGCTTGCGCTCGCTGCGGACGAACGTCTCGCGGTGATCGCGCCGCATGCGGAAGTAGGGGTCGAGCACTTCGAGCGTGCGGTGCAGGCCGACGGCGACGTGCTCGCGCACCGCCGCGGCGGCCCGATCGGGATCGCCCGAGGCGAGCGCGTCGACGAGCTGTTCGTGGCGGCGCGGCGCGTCGCTCGGCGCCGGGTGCCGCAGCAGCCCCAGCCAGATCGACGCGAGCGCGTGCGTCTTCTCGATCGCGTCGGTCAGCGCCGGGCAGCGCGCGTACTCCGCGACGCGGCGATGCAGCTTGTGGTGCAGCATCGCGTACACGAGCGTCCGCATCGGCTGCGCCGCCAGCGAGTCGACGCGCGAGGCGAGCGTGCGCAGCTCGCGGCGCTCCGCCGGCCGCGCCGTGCGCGTGAAGAGGATCGCCGCCTGCACTTCGAGCGCCTCGCGGACCACGAAGTGGCCCTCGACTTCGTCGCGCGTCGGAATCCGCACGCGCGTGCCCGCCCGCGGCCGGCTCTCGAGCAGCCCTTCCACCTCGAGCCGCTGCAGCGCCTCGGAGACCGGGAGAAAACTCATGCCGAGCTCGGTCGCGAGCTTGCGCCGGGAGATCACCTGGCCGAGCGACAGCTCGCCGCGCATGATGCGCTGGCGGACAACGCGGTAGGCCTGGTGAGCAAGGCTCGAGGTCACGTTCGTCATAGGACTAATTCTCAATTGCTCCGCCGCGGCGCCTGCGCCGAGGCGACGGCCAGCCGCTCCTCGCGGTACGGATCGTTCACCGCGCGGCAGTCGGTGTTGAAGATCATCGTGGACCGCTTCTCGGCGGTGAACGGTTCCCATTTCGGCAGCAGCTTCGTGTTCGGGTTGCCGGTGCGCGCGAAGGCGGCCCACGCGGCGCTCATTCTGTCGGCGAGCGCGTAGCGATCCGCGCCGGCGCCGACGACGGGCGTGCTCGCGTCGACGTTCGCGAACACGAACGGGATGTCCATGCAGTGCATCGCGCGCAGCCGCCCGCCGCCCACCGGCGAGTACCACTGGAAGCGGTACATGTAGACCGGCGCCTTCCCGAGCGCCGCCTTCCGCTCGGCTTCGGTGTCGGTGCCGCTGCGGAACGGCGACGCGTCGGTCTCGATGATGAGCGCGAGATCGAGGGGCGTCGCCTTCGGTCGCCCCCGGCGATACGTCGCGACGATCTGATCGGCGCGCCCGTCGTCCGCGATCCGCAGCGCCCGCTTGACGCGCTCGCGCAGCGCGGCGTCGTCGGCCGGCGGCGTATAGTCGGTGTTGACGTTCCACGTGACCTCGGTCTCCGTGGATCCGATGAGCAGCGGCACGCTCTGGGAGATCGTCGTCGCCGAGGGATCGAAGACGTTGTGCGGCAGCGATTTTCCGTCGACGACCGGCGCCGCGTTGAATCCGCCGCCGCCAGGCCCACGTCCGCGGCCAGCGACAGCCGCCTGCCCTGAGACGGGCGCGCCTCGGCCGCGCCCGGTCGAAGGGCCGGCGCGCGGCGCGAGCGCCTCGAGCAGCTGCGGCATCGGCAGCGCCTGCAGCTCTTCGACCTGATTCCCCTTCAGCCCGAGTCGCGACATGAACGCGGCGGCGCTCTCGGTTGCCGCGCCGGCCGGGAGGCTGGTCACCGCCGATCCGCTCTGCGCGATCGCGCGATGGAACAGCCCCTGCGCCGCCGGCATGCCGAGCAGCGTGCTCACCTTGCCGGCGCCGCCCGACTGGCCGAAGATCGTCACGCTGTTCGGATCGCCGCCGAACCCTGCGATGTTGTCGCGGATCCACTCCAGCCCGAGGATGATGTCCTTCATCCCGGCGTTGCTCGCGTCGGCGAAGCGCTCGCCGCCGAGCTCCGCGAGATACGCGAAGCCGAACACGTTCAACCGGTGCGTGAGGCCGACGACGACGACGTCGTGTTTGCGCGCGAGATTGGCGCCGTCGTACGGACTCATGTTCGGCGAGCCGGTGGAGTATCCGCCGCCGTGCAGCCACACCATCACCGGACGCCTGCCGCCTTTCGCCGCGCTCGGCGTCCACAGGTTCAGGTTCAGGCAGTCTTCGCCCATCGGCTCGCGCAGGTTGAGCGACGTCCACTCGGGCACGAGGACGGAATCGACGAGCGGCGATCGCGGGCCGATCGCCATCGTGTCGCGCACGCCGGTCCACGGCTGCACGTTTGCCGGCGGCAGGAAGCGCCGCGTCCCGGAGGTGGAGGCGCCGTACGGAACACCTTTGAACGCGTGCACGCGATCGACGACGAGGCCGCGGATCTTTCCAGCCGTCGTCTCGACGATCGGGCCGGGCGCGCCCTTCGCCGCGTGCGCCGCTGCACCGCGCCACTTGAGGAAGAGCGCCGCAGCCGTCATCGCGCTCGAGCTCATGAACGTTCGCCGATCCATCGCATCCTCCTCGCCGGACGCGCTCTAATATATCAGTGTGCGGACTAGGGATTGGGGATTGGGGATTGGGGGTTGGTTAGATCACGGTGCTCACGCGACTGTCGCACCGAACAACTCCCTGTCCACTAATCCCCGCAATCCGCAATCCGCAATCCGCAATCCGCATCCCGATCCCCTCTTGCGATAACGTGATAGGGATGCGACTCGGACTCCTCTTCACTCTTGTATTCCTGGCGTGTCGAGCCGACGCGCAGGTGTTCGGCACGGTGCGCGTGCTCGCGCGCGATCAGCAGGGCCTCGCGATTCCAGGTGCGGACGCGACGATCAGGGCCAGCGCCTCTTCGTGGACGCAGTCGGCGAAAACCAACGGTGACGGCGAGGCGGTGTTTCCCGCCGTGCCGCTCGGTCAGTACGTCGTGTCGGTGAGCTCGGCCGGCTTCGACACGGCCGAGCGGACGGTGACGGTCGCGGCGAACGCCGTCACTCCAGTCGCCGTGTCGCTGAAGGTCGCCGGCCTGGCGCAGTCGGTGGAGGTCGCGGCCGAGGCGCAGACGATCAATCCCGAGTCGTCGCGCACCGAGACGCTCGTGCAGCGCGCCGAGATCCTGCGCGAGCCCGACGCCGATCGCAGCGGCAGCATGGCGATGATCACGAACAATGCGCCGGGCGCCTTCGTCATGCACGACCATCTGCACTCGCGCGGCGGCCACGGCGTGTCGTGGCAGATCGACGGCGTGCCGGTGCCGAACAGCAACCTCGCGTCCGTCGGATCGCAGTTCGATCCGAAGGACGTCGACTCGCTCGAGATCGACCGCGGCGGGCTCTCCGCCAACTACGGCGATCGCAGCTACGGCGTCTTCAACGTCGTCCCGCGCAGCGGCTTCGAGGGGCACCGCTTCGCCGATCTCGCGGCGGGCGCCGGCAACTTCCACCAGGCGCACGGCTACCTCGGGATTGGCGATCACGCCGCCGGCGAGCGCTTCGCGTACTTCGCGAGCGTGTCGGCGAACCGCACCGATCGCGGCCTCGAGCGCGTGGACGTGCCGGTCCTGCACGACGATGGCGCCGGCCTGTCGGGGTTCACGTCGATGATCGTGATCCCGCATCCGACCGATCAATTCTGCATCATCGGGCTCGCGCGCACCGACCGCTACCAGGTGCCGAACATCGGCGCGCAGCAGGCGATCGGCATCGACGATCGCGAGGTGGCGAACGACGCGCTCGCGAGCGTCACCTGGGCGCGCACGTCCGAGGCGGGCTGGCTCGTCACGGCGTCGCCGTACTATCACTTCAACCGCGGCGAGTACATCGGCGGCGCGGGCGATCCGCTGGTGACCAACGACGATCGCGGGTCCCACTACGTCGGCGGCTTCGTCAACGTGTCGCTGACCAGGGGCCGCCACACGGTGCACGTCGGCACCGACTCGTTCGGCGAGCACTATCAGTCGACCTTCGCGCTGCGCGCCAACGACGGATCCGGGCTGTCGCTGCGCGAGGACGAGCGGCTGTGGGCGACCGTCGTCTCGCTCTTCGCCGACGACGCGTTTCGCGCGGCGCCGTGGCTGACGATCAACACCGGCCTGCGCTTCGAGCGCTTTGCCGGTACGCTCGCCGAGCATGCGACGACGCCGCGGCTGGGCGCGGCGGTGACGGTGCCGCGCGTCGGCATCCTGCGCGCCTCCTACAGCCGGTACTATCAGCACCCGCAGGTGGCCACGATCGAAGGGCCGGTGCTCGGCTTCGCGCTGCAGGAAGGGCTCGGCTTCCTGCCGCTGCACGGCGAGCGCGACGAGATCTGGGAAGTCGGCGTCGGCGTGCCGATTCACGGCTGGACGCTCGACTTCGACGCGTTCCACAACACGACGCACAACCTGGTCGATCACGAGGTGCTCGGCAACTCGAGCCTGCTGTTCCCGCTGACGATCGACAACGGCCGCGTGCGCGCGTTCGAATCCACTGTCCGATCGCCGTCGCTGTGGCACGGACTCCGGCTGCGGTCGGCGTTCTCGATCGAGAGCGCCCAGGGCCGCGGCGACGTCACCGGCGGCCTCACCAATTTCAAGCCGCCGTCGGCCGGCTATTTCTATCTCGATCACGATCAGCGCGTGACGCTGAGCGCCGGCGGGCAGATCACGATCGCGCGCGGATTCTGGGCGTCCGCGACCGTGTTGTACGGGTCCGGGTTCCTGCGAGGCGACGGCCCCGATCACATGCCGAAGCACACGACGGCCGACGTCGCCGTCGGCAGGGACATCGGCGAGAAGCTCGCGCTGCGCCTCACCGTGCTGAACGTCGCCGACAGCCTGTACCTCACCGGCATCGAGAATTCGTTCGCCGGCACGCACTACGCGAACCCGCGCGACGTGGCGGTGCAGCTGCGGTACAAGTTCCACTATTGACGCCGCCGCTCTCACTCCTCGACGACGCCGCGCGGCTCGCCGCGGCGGTCCGCGCGAAAGAGATCTCGGCCGCCGAGCTCGTTCACCTGACGCTCGACGCGATCGATCGGCGCAACCCGGCGATCAACGCGATCGTCTGGCCGTTCCGCGACGCGGCGATCGCGCGCGCGAAAGAAGCCGACGAGGCGCTCGCGCGCGGCGCGGACGTCGGGCCGCTGCACGGCGTCCCGATCACGATCAAGGAAGCGTTCGCCTACCGCGGGTCGCCGAGCACGTGGGGGCTGGCCCCGCTCAAAGGCGCGATGAGCCCGCGCACGGCGACCGCCGTCGAACGGCTCGAGGCGGCCGGCGCGATCACGATCGGCAAGACGAACGTGCCCGTGATGCTCGGCGACTGGCAGACCTACAACTCGATCTACGGCGTGACGAACAACCCGTGGGA
>QHWK01000100.1 GCA_003223775.1 Acidobacteriota bacterium | reverse complement strand
GCGCCTCGTGCCGCTCGACGCCCTGCTCGCGCAGCGTGTTGGTGTAGTCCACCTGCAGGATCGAGTTCTTCTTCACGATCCCGAAGAGCATCATCAGCCCGATCGCGCTGTAGACGTTCACCGTCATGCCGAACGCCATGAGCGCGAGCAGCCCCGCCGGCAGGCTCAGCGGCAGCGACGTCATGATCGTCAGCGGGTGGATGAAGCTGTTGAACTGCGACGCCAGCACCATGTAGATGAAGATCACGGCGAGGACGATCGCGATCGTGAAGTTGCTCGATGCCTCGGCGAGCGTGCGCGCGCTGCCGCCGAAGACCGCCTGATAGCCGGCGCGCAGGTGCAGCTCGTCGACCTTGCGGCGCGCCTCGGCGAGCACCTCGTTGAGCGGCACGCCCTGCAGGTTCGCGTTCACCGAGATCTGACGCTGCCGGTTGTAGCGATCGATCGACGCCGGGCCGTAGTCGTTCTTCAGCTGCGCGACGTCGCTCACCTTGACGGTGCGTCCGAGCGCGCCTGGCCCGGCGGCGACCAGCAGGTTCGCCATCACGTCGGTCCTCCGATACGGCTCGTCGAGGCGCAGCAGCACCTTGAACTGATCGTCGCCGTCCTTGAACTCCGAGACTTCCTCGCCGCCGACCATCGTCCGCAGGTTGTTGGCGAGCGTGTCGATGTTCACGCCGAGGTCCGCCGCGCGGGCGCGATCCACGTTGATGCGCAGCTCCGGCTGCGTCGCCTCGAAGTTCGTGTCGACGTCCACCACGCCGGGGATCTCGCGCACCTTGTCCATGAGCTGCACGGTGTAGGTCTGCAGCTGCTCGATGTCCGGGCCCTGAATCAGGATGTTCAGCCGGTTGAACCCGCCGCCGCCGCCGCCACCGCCGCCGGGCCCGCGCCCGCCGGACGAGGCGCCGGAGATGTCGGTGCCGCCGGACACGCTGATGCGCGCGCCCTGATACTTGCGCAGCATCTGCCGCGCCTGAATCATCAGCTGCTGCTGCGAGATCGTCCGCTCCTCGAGCGGCGTCATCATGATGTTGAAGCTCACCCAGCCGCCGTTCACGTTCTGCATCACCCGCTCGAGCGCCGGCAGCGCGAGGACGTCCTTTTCGATCGGCTTGATGAACTCCTCGGTGCGCTGGTAGCTCGTGCCGCGCGGCAGACGGACGTTGATGCTGAACTCGCCCTGGTCGTCGTCGGGCACGAGTTCCTTGCCGACGTACGGATACAGCACCGCCGCCGACGCGACGACGACGCCGGCGATCGCGAGCATCACCGCGCGGTGGTGCAGCGACCAGACGAGCATTCGTCCGTACACCGCGTCCATCTTCGCGTAGAAGCCGGTCGACTTCGTCGTCGAGTGATCCGCCTTCACGTCGTCTTTCTTCATCCAGAGAGCGCACAGCGCCGGCGTCAGCGTGAAGGAGACGAACATCGACAGCATGATCGCGGCCGCCGACGTCAGGCCGAAGCTGTAGAAGTAGCGGCCGATCTGGCCCGTCATGAACGCCACCGGCACGAAGATGACGACGAGCGAGAGCGTCGTCGCCATGACGGCGAGGCCGATCTCCGCCGTCGCCTCGGCCGCCGCTTCCCTCGGCGTGACGCCCTTTTCCTCGACGAAGCGGAAGATGTTCTCGAGGACCACGATCGCGTCGTCGATGACGATGCCGGTGGCGAGCGAGAGCGCGAGCATCGTCATGTTGTTCAGCGTGAAGCCGAACAGCTTCATGAACGTGAAGGTGCCGATGATCGACGTCGGGATCGCGAGCGCCGCGATGAAGGTGATGCGCAGGTTCCGGATGAACAAGAAGACGACGATGCTCGCGAGGAAGCCGCCGAGGATCAGGTGCAGCTTGATGTCCTCGAACGACCGCCGGATGAAGCGCGACTGATCGTTGCCGATGCTGATCTGGATGTCCTGCGGCAGGATCTGCTGGATGCGCTGCAGCCGTTCGCGCACGCGATCGACCACTTCGACCGTGTTCGTTCCGGACTGCTTGCGCACCTGGACGCCGATCGCCGGCGTGCCGCTCAGGCGCGTGGCGCTGCGGATCTCCTGCACCGAGTCCTGCACGCGCCCGACGTCGCCGAAGGTGATGACCGATCCGTCGGCGCGGTACGAGATCACGATCCGGTTGAAGTCGTCGACGTTGCGGATGCGGCCCATCGTCCGGACCGCGACGTCGGCGGGGCCGGCCGTGAACTGGCCGCCGGGGATCTCGACGTTCTGCCGCTCCACGGCGCTGCGCACCTGATCGACCGTGAGGCCGTACGCGTTCAGCCGGTCGGCGTTCAGCAGCAGCTGGATCTCGCGCTTGCGCTCGCCGTTGTAGCCGACCGATCCGACGTCCTTCACCGTCTCGAGGTCCTGCTTGACGCGCTTCTCGGTGATCTCGGTGATCTCCTTCGCCGCGCGCGGACCGTAGACGGCGAAGCCGAAGATCGGCTGCGCGTCGGGGTCCATCTTCGTGATCTGCAGCGGCCGCGTGTCGCGCGGGAACTGGTTGACGATCTGCGCGAGCTTGTCGCGGACGTCCTGCGTCGCCGACTCGATGTCGCGCTCGAGCGTGAAGGTGATCGTGACGCGCGAGTTGCCCTGATCGGAGGAGGCGCGCAGCTCGTCGATGCCGCTGATCGTGTTCACCGCCTCTTCGATGCGCTTGGTGACCTGCGTTTCGATCTCTTCCGCGCTCGCGCCGGGCAGGTTCGCCTGCACCGAGACGACCGGCTGGTCGGTCTTCGGCATCAGGTCGAGCCCGAGCGATTCGTACGACACCGCGCCGAGCACGATGAGCGCCGCGGTCATCATGATCGCGAACACCGGCCGGCGGACGCTGACTTCTGCGAGCTTCATGGCTGCGGCCCCGATCCGCGGCGGCCCTCGCGGCTGCCGGAGGTCGCCGCGCCGCCGGCGCCCTCCTCGTCGGGCGCCGTGATGCGCACCGCAACGCCCGTCGCGAGCTGGCTCAGATTCGTCGTCGCGAGCGTCTCGTCGCCCTTGAGGCCGCTCGTGATCTCGACGAGGCCCTCCTGGCGCGCGCCGAGCGTCACCTGCTGCTGGCGCGCCTTGCCGCCCTCGATCGCGTACACGGTGGAGACGCCGGCGAGCGTCGAGATCGCGTCTTCCGGCACGGCGAGCACGTTCTCGTCGCGGTGGGTGCGGACGACGCCTTTGGCGAAGAAGCCCGGCTTCAGCACGCGGTCGGCGTTGTCGACGAGCGCTTCCACGGCGAAAGTACGCGTCGCCTGATCGACGGCGGGGCTCACGTAGGCGACGGCGCCGGCGAAGGCGCGTCCCGGAAACGCTTCGACCGAGAAGGTCACCACCTGCCCGGGACGAATCAGGCCGGCGTGCTTCTCCTGAATGGCTGTCCGCAGCTTGAGCGGCGAGAGCTGCACGATGGTGGCGACCGGCGTGTTCTCGCGGATGAACTCGCCGGGCTGCACGAGCCGCTCGGAGACGGCGCCGGACACCGGCGCGCGAATCGCCGCGTCGGCGACTTTCTTCTGCGCGAGCTCGAACGCCGCGCGGCGATCCTGCAGCGTCGCCTTGAGCGCCTGCACGTTGTCCACCGCGGCCTGGTAGTTCGCGTCGGCGACCTTCAGGCGCGTCTCGGCGGTGTCGTAATCGACCTGCGACATCAGCCCGCGGTCGTGCAGCTGCTGCGCGCGCGTGAACGTGTTGCGCGCCTCGTCCCTGTTCGCCATCGCCTGGCGAACGCTGGCGATCTGATCGGCGGACGGCGGACGGCGATCCTGCGCGCGATCGATGCCGAGCTGCGCTTCGATCTGCCCGAGCTGGCCCTCGGCGCGGTCGAGCGCGAGCTGCAGCTCGCGCGGCTCGAGGCGCACGAGCAGATCGCCGGCGCGGATCTCGGTGCCGAGCTGCACCGGCACGTCGCGCACGATGCCCGCCACCTCGCTGCTGACGCGCGCCTGATCGGGCGAGAGGAGCGTGCCCGAGAGATCGACCTCGCGCTGCACCGTGATTCGGCGCACCGCCGTCACTTCGGTCGCCACCGTCTGTCCGCGGCCGCCGCGTCCGCCGCGTCCCCCGGCTCGGCCGCCGCCCGCGCTCTGCTCGCCGGGCGCCTTGTCGCAGGCGGAGACGAGGAGAGCCGCCGCGAGCATTACGATCTGGATCCTCAAAATTTTCAAATTCCTTATGTCGCCGACACACAAATAGGTACGCCGCGCTTCCGCGGCGGCCTGCAATTAAGAATTGAGAATTAAGAAGTAAGAATTCGTCGAACGACCGTGACAACGAATTCTTAATTCCAAATTCTTAATTCTTAATTCTTCAGTGCGCTTCCACCGGCGCCGCGTGCACGTCGCGGCTGGCGTCGGCCGGCGCTGCGCCGCGCCGCCTCGCCAGCCGCATCCGCGCGCTCTCGATGTACACGTAGTACACGGGCGTGATGTACAGCGTCAGCAGCTGCGAGACGACCAGGCCGCCGACCACTGCGAGGCCGAGCGGACGACGCGACTCGGCGCCCGAGCCGATGCCGAGCGCGATCGGCAGCGTGCCGACCAGCGCCGCCA
>QHWK01000099.1 GCA_003223775.1 Acidobacteriota bacterium | reverse complement strand
GGTTCCTGGTCGCGCGCTTGCATCGCTTGGCGCGGGGCCGACTCGCTCAGGAGCAGATATGGACAATCAGAATCAGAACGCCAATCAGAACGCCGGCGATACGCAGAAGCAGGGCCAGCAGGGTGGCCAGCGCCCTGAACAAGGCGCGGGCGGCGACAAGAACTGGAACCAGCCGAACCAGCCGAACCAGGGCGGTCAGAAGCCTGGCCAGCCGGGCCAGGGACAGGGCGGCCAGCAGGGCGGGGGCCAGCAGCCCAAGCGGTAGCGGGACCGCGCGTCACGACTTCGTTCACGCGCGAGCGGCCCCCTTCGCAAGCGCGCGTCCCGCCACGAAGCCACTCGACCACGCCCACTGAAAGTTGAACCCGCCGATCCTGCCGTCGACGTCGAGCACCTCGCCGACGATCGACAACCCCGGACACACGCGCGACCGCATCGTCGCGGCGTCGATTTCGGCGAGCGCCACGCCGCCCGCTGTCGCTTCAGCGAAGGTGTAGCCGCGCGACGCGACGACGGGGAGCGGCCACTCGACGAGCGCGCGCGCCATGCGGCGTCGATCCTCGCGCGCGAGATGCGCGAGCGTGATCGCGCCGTCGATCTCGAGGCGGCGAAGGAGCGACGCGGCGACCGACGCCGGCACGATGGTCGAGAGCGTCGCGTGCACCGACGCGCGCGGAGCGCTTCGCGCGCGCGCCTGCCACTCGTCGTCCACCGCGTCGAACTGGCGGCCCGGATAGAAATTCGCCGTCAACGCGGCGGCGCGGCCTTCGAGCTGCGCGCGCAGCCAGTGGCGCGACGCGTTCAGCGCGACCGGACCGCTGATGCCGAAGTGCGTCCACAGGAGCGCGCCGGCGAGGCGCATCGCGATCGTTCCGTCGACGCGCAGCGACAGCTCGACGTCGTGCGCGACGCCGGAGAGCGCCGCGTGTACGGCGTCGGCCGCGTCGAGAACGAGCGGCGCGAGCGCCGGCGTGGCGGGCACGATCGTGTGGCCGAGGCGCGCGGCGAACGCGTAGCCGGCGCCGTCGCTGCCGCTCCTGGGGAGCGCCTGCCCGCCGGTCGCGAGCACGAGATGCGACGCGATCACCTCCTGCGTCGGCGTGACGATGCGAAACTGGCCGGCGACGCGATCGATCTCGAGGACGCGCTGGCCGGCGTCGAGCTGCGCGCCGACGCGGCGCGCTTCGCGCAACAGCGCCTCCAGCACGTCGCGCGCGCGACTCGTGACCGGAAACAGCTTGCCGCCGGCTTCCTCGTGGAGGCGCACGCCGATCTCGTCGAAGAACCGAACGGTGTCGGCAACCGGAAACGCGCGCAGCACGCGGCGGACGATCGCCGGCGGGCCGCCCCAGAAGTCGCGTTCGCTGACCGTCGCGTTGGTGACGTTGCAGCGGCTGCCGCCGCTGACGAGGATCTTCGCGCCGGGCGCGCGCGCGCCCTCGAGCAGGATGAGCGAGGCCGATGGGTTGAAGCGGCGCGCGAAGATCGCCGCCGCGAGGCCGGCCGCGCCCGCGCCGACGATCGCGACGTCGCGGATTACACGGAGCTCTATGCGATCTTAGATAGCACGGATCCGCGCTACGCTCGCGGGCACGTCGAAGATCTCGAGCAGGACGTCGTCGGAGGCTGGCGGCTCGAAGAGCTCGTGCAGCGTTTCGACGGCGAGCGTCGGATCGGACAAAGGAGCGGCAACCGCCGCGCTCGGCGGCGGCGCGGGGGCGGCAGCCGGCTGCGCGTCGAAGCGATCGGCGGCCCAGCGCAGTACGCGCAGGCGCGCCTGCGGATCGCGTACGCGCGCGAGCGCCGCGCCAATCGCGTGCATCGCGTCGAGCTCGGCGGACAAGGCGCCGGCGATCGGGTCGGACGGGGTCTCCACGTGGGTCACTGGTTTCATCCGGCAGCGACAACGGCGTCGCGGGTGCCGCCAATCGAAAGCTCCGCGCGGCCGCTGCACGCGGCGCAGCGCAGGTAGGCGGTGTCGAGATCGGCCGACATCCCAATCATTTGGGTTCGGTGGCTGCCGCAGCGCGGACATTTGGGAAGGGCGCCCGTTTCGGTGATGCGCCGGTCCTGTTGATAGTGCACCATAATGTCGTATACAGTCGCAAGCTGTGTTCCACGCGGCTGTTTCGCTGAAGTACCCATGAATTGAGCGGGTTACGAGGTTGCAGCGGCGGCCCGGAGCCCTCCGCGCTGTCCCGAACCGACACACGGCGGTCAAAAAGCGCGCGGATCTGGCGGCTTGGCACGGCCGGCGGCGCCGCGGTACAAGCAGTACGCACCACAACCGACAAGGCTCGGGTTGCGACGATTCCTCCGGCACCTGCTGTCGTTCTGCGCCGTTCCGGCGCTCGTGCTTCTCCTCGGCGAAGCGGTGCTGCAGTGGTCCGGCGAGATCTGGCCGATCGAGCGAGTGCTCGCGTACCAGCGGATGCACCCCGAGGCGCTGTTCCTACGCGCGACCGATCAGGTGTTCTACGCCTACAAGTACCGCGCGATCGTCGAGCGGCGTCCGCGGATTCTCGTCGCGGGCTCGTCGCGGACGATGAAGTTCCGCGCCGAGATGTTCGGCGATCGCGCGCGCGACTTCTACAACGCCGGCGGCATCCTGAACAGCCTCCGCGACGCGCACGATCTGGCGATGCTGCTGCCGACCTCGCGCGCGCCGGACGTCCTGCTGCTCGGGGTCGATCTCTGGTGGCTGAACGATCTCGTCGCGCCGACGTACCGCTTCGAGACGGAGATCGCGAAAGGCACCGGCATCGACGAGCACATCGTCGCCATGCGCTGGCTGATCGTGCAGCCGCGATCGTATGCGGCCGAAGCGCTGTCGATCGTGCGCGGCGGATCGCCGGCGATCGGCATCAGCGCGCGCGAGCGCGGCGGCGGCTTCCGCGCCGACGGCAGCTTCAAGTCACGTGTGGCGGCGCCGCAAACGGAGCGCGACTGGCGGTTCGTCGATCGCGAGACGCCGCCGATTATCGATCGCGTGCGCGGCGCGTACGCGAACTTCCCGCCCGCCGAGCGCATGTCGAGCGAGCGGCTGGCGCTGCTCGATCGCACGCTCGCGCGGTTGCAGCAGCGGCACGTCGCGGTGGTCGGCTATCTGCCGCCGTTCGCGTCGGAAGTGGTTGCGGCGCTGCGGAGCGATCCGCGGCACGCGCGCTTCTGGGCGGAGTTCCGGCGCGCCGTACCCGAAGTCTTCCGACGCCACGGCTTCGCGCTCGTCGACGCCTCGGAGACGTCCGCCTTCGGGATGGACGATCGCGCGATGAGCGACGGCGAGCACGCGGAGGAGACGTTCCACGTGCACGTGCTGAAGGCGCTGCTCGGCGACGATCGGCTGAGCGAGGTGCTGCCCGGCGCGCGCGCCGTCCTCGACCGCGCGATTGCCTCGCCGCGCACGAATTACTGGGAGCCCGATCTGGGATCGTGACCGTCAGACGGCGGGACGTACTGGTCGATCCAGTCCTCGATCGTGCGCCAGACGTCCGGGCGCAGCGAGCCTGAATCCGCGGGAACGAAAGCGATCGACGACGCCGAGCGCGCTCGTTCGGTTGTCGGCGATGCCGTGCAGGTAGACGATCGTCCCTCGCGGCGGCGCCGCGGTGGCGCATCGCCAGGCTGCGAGACGCACGCCCTCGCCGGCGACCGCGGCCTCCGTGCATCCCGCGGGCGCGGCCCGAGAGACGCGGCGACGAGCGGGATGGAGCAGTGCCGACGCGCCCGCGCGCGCGATGAACGGCTGCGCGGCGACGGCCCAGAGGATCGCCAACGCGGCGACCGCCGCCGCGCCGATTGCCCGCAAAACCGGTCGTGTCAACTCAGCGTCCACCCCTACTGCTCAGTTTCAAAACTCGGACACGTTTTGAAACCGCTCTAAGATAGCCGGGATCTAACGGCCCCCGTCCGGCATCCAATCTCGATGCAGGGAGCACACATGACCAAGCGAGTGATCGACGCCGACGCGATTCTCAACCAGTCCAGGCCCGTGGCGCATCAGAACGCGCCCGAGATTCAGCCCTTCGGGCACCTCGTCAAGCTGCCAATCGCGCTCGCGGAGAACGCGTGCAAGGAAAGCGTCGAGAATCTCAACCAGCTGCTCGCCGATACGATCACCCTGCGCGATCTGTACAAGAAGCACCACTGGCAGGTCGCGGGGCCGACTTTCTATCTGCTGCATCTGTTGTTCGACAAGCACTACGAGCAGCAGAACGAGCTGGTCGACAAGATCGCCGAGCGGATTCAGCTGCTGGGCGGGGTGAGCCTCGCGATGGCGCACGACGTCGCCGAGACGACGATGATTCCGCGGCCGCCGAAGGGCCGCGAGGAAGTCCCCGTTCAGGTGTCGCGCCTGCTGCACGCGCACGAGATCGTGCTGAAGGAAGCGCGCACGATGGCGCGGCGCGCGGCCGATGCCGGCGACGACGGCACGAACGACCTGCTCGTGAGCGACGTCATTCGCAGCAACGAGCTGCAGGTCTGGTTCGTCGCCGAGCACGTCGTCGAGATGCCGCTCGTCCACGCGGTGTAGCGTGGACGACGCCATCCCGCGATCCGAGGCGAAGCTCGACGAGGCGCTCGAGCAGACGTTCCCCGCCAGCGATCCGGCGGCAAACACCGTCGAAACCGGCATCCGCACGGGCGAAGTGCCGCTTCCGCCGGTGGCTCCGCCCGTCACCGACAACCGCGCGCTGAAGCGATTCGAGCTCGCCGTGAACGGCGAGACCGCCTTTCTGATTTACGAACGCACGCACGATGCGTTGACGCTCGTACACACCGAGGTGTCGCCGTCGCTGCGCGGCCAGCACGTGGGCGAGCGGCTGGTCGCCGGCGCCCTGGAGGCGGCGCGATCGGCGGGGCTGCGCATCGTGGCCGTGTGCCCGTTCGCGAAGGCGTACTTGCGCAAGCATCCCGCGTCGTAGGTCACTGGTCGCCGACGAGCGCTTCGAGGATCCGCACGAGCGCCTGCTGATCTCTCGCCGACAGCCTGGAGAGCCGGCACGAGCCGCTCGTCATCCGCCTGAGCATCTGCGCGCGCAGCCGCGATCCGGCCGGCGTCAGCTGAATCACCTTCACGCGGCGATCGTCGGCTGAGGGCCGGCGGCGGACGAGGGCGCGCGCCTCGAGCCGGTCGACGAGGCCGGTGACGTTCGACGCGTCGCAGCCGAGCGTCCCGGCCAGGCGGCCCATCGGCATGGGCCGGTCGGGATCGATCAGGTGCAGGACGTGGCACTGCGCGGGCGAGAGCTCGAGCTCGTCGCCCGGGGGCGGCAGCTGTTCCCGCTGCGCGAAGAAGAACCTCACGAGCAGCTGAAAGGCGCGAGAGGCCTCGGCGTCCATCCGGCTCATCGGAGCCGCATTATAATTCATGAACTCAATAGTTGACAAACTAAAGCAATGCGCTAAGATGATGGAACTATGAACAGGCTCCGAATCATTCCGCTGGACGACACCGTCGTCTTCCCGGGCATGCCGGTGACGCTGCCGGTGGACGTCGGCGGCGACGACCGGGTGCTGCTGGTGCCCCGGCGGGACAACACATATTCGAAGGTCGGCATCGTGGCCGACGTCTCCGAGCGCGTGCGCCTCGCAGGCCGCGGCGTCGCCGTGTCGCTGACGGGCCTCCATCGGGTGGTGCTCGGCGGCGCCTCGGCCGATCAGGACGGCGTGCTCCGCGTGGACTACGAAGCCCGTCCGGACCAGATTCCGCCGGCCACGCTCACGCGCGAGCTCGAACGCGAATATCGCGCCGTGGTCGACGAGATCCTCGAGCTGCGCGGCGACGACGGACGGATCCGCGCGTTCGTGCGGTCGATCACCGATACGGGCGCGCTGGCGGACACGGCGGGCTACTCGCCCGACTTCACGTTCGCGCAGAAGCTGCAGCTCCTCGAGACGTTCGACGTCGTCGAGCGGCTGAAGCTCGCGCTGCAGTTCCAGCAGGATCGCCTGGCGGAGCTGCAGGTGCGCAAACGCATTCACGACGGCGTCGAGGACGGCGCGCAGAAGCAGCAGCGCGAGTACTTCCTGCGCCGGCAGATGGAGGCGATTCGCAAGGAGCTCGGCGAGAGCGACGGCTCCATCGCCGAGGAGTACCGCGGGAAGCTTGCGGACGCCGGCATGCCGGACGCGGTGTCCGAGGAGCGGCTCGACCCCGTGCACGCCCGGACCGTGCTCGACGCCGACCATGAAGGGCTGGAAGACGTAAAGCGGCGCATCACAGAATATCTGGCGGTGCGCAAGCTTCGGACTGACCGTGGAATGACCGACACCCGCCGCTCGGGAGCCATCCTCACTTTGATAGGTCCTCCGGGGACTGGCAAGACATCGATCGGCGAGTCCATTGCGCGAGCCACGGGACGGCAGTTCGTCAGGATGTCGCTCGGTGGCGTCCGCGATGAAGCGGAGATCCGCGGTCATCGGCGCACGTACATCGGCGCGCTGCCGGGGCGGCTCGTGCGCGCGCTGCGCGACGCCGGCACGATGAACCCGGTGATCATGCTCGACGAGGTCGACAAGATCGGCGCCGACTGGCGCGGCGATCCGTCGGCCGCGCTGCTCGAGGTGCTCGATCCGGCGCAGAACCACGCGTTCCGCGATCACTACCTCGACGTCGAGCTCGATCTGTCGCAGGTGCTGT
>QHWK01000098.1 GCA_003223775.1 Acidobacteriota bacterium | reverse complement strand
CCCGTCGGCGCGGTGTTGCTCGATCCTCGCAACTGCCAGCCGCCGATGTCGATCGGCGCGTCCGTGTCGTTGTAGATCTCGACGAACTCGTCGTTGCCGCCGAGCGGTCCGTGCGTGCGGAACTCGCTGATCACGACCGGCGTCGCCACCGATCCGGTTCCGGCAAGCGCGACGGAGGCCGATGAGCCGCCGGTCGTCGCCACGGTGAACACCGCGTTTCGCACACCGCCGGAGGCTGGCGCGAACGTGATCGGTGCGGTCGTCGACGCGCCCGCGCCGAGCGTCGTCGCGGCGGGTGCGCCTGCAGAGAATCGCGCGGCGTCGGCGCCGGTGATCGCCAACGTCGTGAGCACGATCGGTGTCGCGCTGACGTTGGTGAGGGTCACCGGCTGCGTGGCGCTCGTTCCCGCGGGCACGATACCGAAGTCGACGGTTGCCGGCGCGGCAGTCAACACGATCGGCGGCGGCGTGATCGTGACGGTGAACGATCCCGTGCCCGTGCACCCGTTGGCGGCGGTCGCCTGCACGGTGAAGGTGAACGCGCCCGCTGCCGTCGGAGTGCCCGCGAGCACGCCAGCCTCTCGGAGCGACAACCCGGCCGGCACCGCGCCGCTCGAGACCGTGAAGACGAACGGTCCGTCGCTGCCGGACGCCGCGACCGAGCCGGAGTACGGCACGCCGGTCAACCCGTTCGGCAGCGTCCCGGAGACGGTGATGACCGGGCACGCGCCGACGCCCGCGAGCGCGACGCTGCGGGTCGTGCCGGTCGACGTCGTGATGAGCAGCGATGCGCTCTTCACGCCCGCAGACGCGGGCTGGAACGCGATCGGCACCGTCGTGCTCGCGCCGCCGTCGATCGTCGTCGCCGCCGGCGCGCCGGCGCCGAACTCAGTGGCGTTCGCGCCTGTGATGACGAACGGCGGCGTCAGCGAGACGCCCGTCGCATCGGTGTTCGCGATCGTGATCGTCGCCGACGCGCTCGACCCGGGCGTCACCGTGCCGAAGTCGATGCTCGTCGGTGACACCGACAGTCCGCCGGTGCCGGTGCCGCTGAGCGGCACGCTGATCGTGCCTCCGCTCGAGCTCGTCACGACCAGCGCCGCGATCTTCGCGCCGCTGTCGGCCGGCTGGAACGTGACGGCAATCGCCGCCGTGCCGCGGCCCGCGATTGTCGTTGTCGACGGCGCGCCGGCCGAGAACGCCGCCGCATCCGCGCCCGAGATCGACGGCGCGTTCAATGTCACCGTGCCGAGCAGCTGGTTTTTGATCGAGACGACCAGGGTGCGCGCATCGCCCGGCGCGACGGGCCCGAAATCGACGCTTGCGGGCGACGCCGTCAGCACGATGTTCTGCGGATTGCTCGGAGAGGTCAGCTGGAAGTCCGCGGTGTTGTCGTTCGTGTCCTGGAGCGTCGGCGCGAGCCCGCCCGGCTTGCGCTCGTAGCCGCGATCGACATTCGTCGTCAGCTGTGGCGCGATGGGCGTGCCTTCGCGATAGCCCGTCGTGATGGTCGTGATGCCGACCTGATCGACGATCGAGCCGCCCGCCGTCGCGAGCGCGACGCCGCCGTTGTCGGCGACGCCGATCGTGTACGACGCGTCGCCCGGCACGGCGCCGGAATAACCGCCCGCCGCCGTGTTGACGAACAGGTAGTGCGTGCGGCCCGGCAGCACGACGTTCGCCGGCACCGTCGCGCGCGGTCCCGTCGGCGCGGTGTTGCTCGATCCGAGGATCTGCCAGCCGCTGATGTCGGCCGGGCTGTCGCTGTTGTTGTAGATCTCGACGAATTCGTCGTTGCCGCCCGACGGCCCGCGGAACCGGATCTCGCTGATGACGACGGTTGCCGCCGCACCCGCCGTTTGCCCGGTGCCCACGAGGCTCACAGTCGTTGACCCCGCGTCGCTCGTGATGTTCAGCGTCGCGCTCTTGCCGTCGCCCGACGTCGGCGCGAACATGACCGAGACCGTCGTCGACGTGCCGGCCGCCAGCGTCGTCGCGCCCGGCGATCCCACCTGGAACTGCGACGCGTCGGCGCCGGTGATCGTGAACGGCGTCGTCAGCGTGAGCGGGGCGGTGCCGTTGTTGGCGATGGTGACCGGCGCGAGGCTCACGCTGCCGACCGACGTCGACGGGAACGTCAGCGTCGCCGGCGACGCGACGAGCGCCGGACCGGACGCGCCGGTGACGACGATGTCGGCGAGCGAGCGCGGCACGATCTGATAGCTGTTGTCGAACGGCGCCGTCAGCGCGTGCTGCCCGAGCAAACCGGTGATCGATACGGTGCCCGCCGGCTTCGCCGTGCCGTCGATGTCCGTGTCGCTGTCGATGAAGATCTGCCCGGAGCCGGTGGCGTCGGCGATCGCCACCGCTTTCGAGCTGCCCGACACCGGATACGTGTCGATGATCGTGACGCCGTCCACGCGCACGAGCTGGCCTTCGAACGCTTCGCCGCCGCCCGCGGCGAGCGCGGCGAGCGTAATCGCCTGCGGCGCAGGCGCCGCGTCATGCGCGATCAGCGAAACCGACGACACTGTGAGCTCCGTGAGCCCGAAGAACTGCGTCACCGTGCCGATTGCCTCGACAGTGTCTCCAATCGCGAACGGACCGAAGTTCGTGCCGCTGTTGAAGAGATCGATGCCGCCGGTTCCGTCCTGGACGTAGTACTCGATGCCGTTGCCGCCGCGAAAATCGATCGAGGCGACGGTGGCGTGAATGCGCACGACCTGGTTCAGCCGATCGGGCACGAAGTCGGCGCCCGCGGTGCCGTCGACGTTGCTCACCTGATCGACGCGCGCCTCCGCAATCGTCAGCAGCGGCGCCGGCGCCGGCGCGGCGGCGCCGAGATCGACGCGGCTGCGCGGCGTGATGTCGTACGCGGAGTCGAACGGCCGGAGGAAATCGTCCTGCTGGACGATGCCGGCCACGGTGAACGGCGACGACGCCGGCGTGAAACCCTCGACGTCGGTGTCGTGATCGATCTTCATCAGGAACGATCCGGTGCCGTCGCTGATCGTGACGAAGGCATCGACCGGCTGCGGCGACGCGGGAATCGCGCCCGACACGATCGTGCAGTGATCGATCGACACGAACTGCCCCTCGAACGCCTCCGGGTTCGCGGTCAACGCGGCAATCGTGACCGTTTGCGGCGCGGGCGCCGCGTTCGTCGTGAGCACGACGACGCCGTACGGCGACGACGTTTTCTCGACCGACTCGGTGATGTCGAGCCGCAGGCGGCCGCCGTTGAAGCCGATGAGGCCGTTCACTTCGACGAGCTGTCCCGGCACGGTGGTCGTGAACGCGGTCGGGGTGTCGGTGGAGCGGTACACGTTGACGCCGCCGGTCGGGTCCTGAATGTAGTCGTCGTTCGTGCCGGCGCTGAAACCGGACGCCGTCACCGTTCCCTGCACACGCGCCGCGTAGCCGGTATAGAGCGGCTCGCCCTTCGCGGTGATCGCGCGAATCGTCGCGATCGGCGTCACGCCGGAGAAGTATCCCGACCGATACGTCGTCGTCTGTCCGCCGGCGATGGCCGTGATTGCGTAGTCGACGCGCGCGCCGTCGGGCTCCGCCGGAATCGACGCCTCGTAGCGGCCGGCGACGAGCGCCATGGGCAGCGGCGCTTGCGCGACGCCGTTCACGCCGTAGGCGAGCGTGACGCCGTCGATCGGCGACTCGCGATCGTTGACGAGCGCGGACACCAGCAGGCTGTCGGACGCGAGCGGGTTCGCGGGCGTCGTGCGCGGGATCACCGTCGGCTTGAAGTCGGTCGTGATCCCCGGCGAGACGCCGTCCACGGGATAGGTGTGCAGCGCGGCCGGCAGCCGCACGCCGCCGTCGTCGAAGCTGGTGAGTGAATAGGTGGTCGTGCCGTCGGTGGTCAGCTGGATCGTGCCCTGACCTGCGTTGCCGGGCGCGGCGCCGGTGTATCCCTGCAGCGTGACGCGATCGTCGCCGGCCGGGCTCGCTTCGTTCTGATAGAACACCGGCCCCGCGCCCGTCGCGGGCGGCACGCCGGTGCCGGTGAAGCTGGCGCCGGTGGTGGTGGCGGTGTTGAGGTACTTGTTCACCGTCTCGCGGTTCGGATGGCCGAACGTGTTCGACTGGCCGGTCTGCGCGACGGCGACTTCGGCTCGCACCGCCGAGAGAAACGACTGGTTGCTCGTCGTCGTGCTGC
>QHWK01000097.1 GCA_003223775.1 Acidobacteriota bacterium | reverse complement strand
GGAGAAGGTCGTCACGAAGCTGCGCACGGGCGAGATGCCGCCGCCTGGCAGGCCGCGTCCGGATGCCGAGACGTATCGCGCGGTGGCATCGGCGCTCGAGGGCGCGCTCGACGCCGCGGCGGCGGCGAGCCCGCACCCGGGGCGCGTGCCGGTGCACCGGTTGAATCGCACCGAGTACGCGAACGCGGCTCGCGATCTGCTCGGCCTCGAGATCGACGCCCGCGCGCTGCTCTCGGCCGACGAAGCCGATCAGGAAGGCTTCGACAACGTCGCGAGCGTGCTCTCCGTGTCGCCGGCGCTGCTCGAGAACTACCTGTCTGCCGCGCGCGCGCTGAGCCGCCTTGCGGTCGGCGATCCCGCGCTGCACCCCGTCGTCGATACGTTCAAGATCTCGAAGGCGCTCGTGCAGGACGATCGGATCAGCGACGATCTGCCGTTCGGGTCGCAGGGCGGCGCGCTGATTCGCTACTACTTCCCGCTCGACGCGGAGTACACGATCAAGGTCCTGCTGCGCCGCCAGGAGTACGACTACATCGTCGGCCTCGGCGAGGCGCACGATCTCGACATCCGCGTCGACGGCGCGCGGCTGAAGCGGTTCACCGTCGGCGGCGAAGCGAAGGGGATGACCAGCCCGGAGAACTTCGCCGGCAACACGCAGGGCGATCCCGAGTTCGAGGAGTACATGCACACGGCGGACGCGAAGCTCGAGGTGCGCGCGCGCGTCGCCGCGGGCCTTCACGCCGTCGGCGTCTCGTTCGTCCGGCGATACTGGGAGCCGGAAGGCGTGCTGCAGCCGCCGCAGACCGGATTCGGCAGGACGACGAACGAGTACTATCACGGCAATCCTGCCGTCGAAATCGTGTCGATCGGCGGCCCCTACGGCGCGCCCGCGCGCGGCGATTCGCCGAGCCGCCAGAAGGTGTTCGTCTGCCGGCCGCGCGCCGCCGCCGACGAAGAGCCGTGCGCGCGGAAGATCCTGTCGACGCTCGCCGCGCGCGCGTACCGCCGTCCGGTGGCGGACGACGAGATGCGGACGCTGCTTTCCTTCTACGCGGCGGGACGAGGCGAGTCGGATTTCGACGCGGGCATCCAGCGCGGGATCGAGCGCATCCTCGCTGCGCCGAGCTTCCTCTTCCGCGTGGAGCGCGCGCCGGCATCGGCGCCGGCCGGCGCCGTCTACCGCGTGAGCGATCTCGATCTCGCGTCGCGCCTCTCGTTCTTCCTCTGGAGCAGCGTGCCCGACGACGAGCTGCGCGACGCGGCGGCGCGCGGCGCGCTGCGCGATCCGGCGGGGCTCGAGCGGCAGGTGGCGCGCATGCTCCGCGATCCGCGATCGAGCGCGCTCGTCGAGAATTTCGCGAGCCGCTGGCTCGAGCTGAGCAAGCTCCCCGGCGTCGTGCCGGACACCGCGCTCTATCCGGAGTTCGACGAGAACCTGCGCGACGCGATGGCGCAGGAAACGAGGCTGCTTGTCGCGAGCCAGCTGCGCGAGGATCGCAGCGTCGTCGATCTGCTGACGGCCGACTATTCGTTCCTGAACGAACGGCTCGCCGCGCACTACGGCATCCGCGGCGTCTACGGCAGCCACTTCCGCCGCGTCGCGTTCGCGGACGGGATTCGCGGCGGGCTGCTCGGCCAGGGCAGCGTCCTGACGGTGACGTCGTATCCGAACCGCACGTCGGTGACGATGCGCGGACGGTGGCTGCTGGCGAACATTCTGGGCGCGCCGCCGCCTCCGCCGCCGCCCGATATCCCGGCGCTCAAAGAGGCGGGCGCGGACGGCCAGCCGCGATCGCTGCGCGAGCGGATGGAGCTGCACCGGAAGAACCCCGCGTGCGCGGCGTGCCACCAGCGCATGGATCCGCTCGGCTTCGCGCTCGAGAACTTCGACGCGCTCGGCAAGTGGCGCGAGGCGAGCGACGGCGCGCCGATCGATCCGGCGGCGGCGTTCCCCGACGGCAGCCGCTTCGAGGGCATCCGGGGGCTGCGCGCGCTGCTGGCCGGGCACAAAGAGGATTTCGCGCGCACGCTGGCCGAGAAGCTGCTGGCGTACGCGATCGGCCGCGGGCTCGACTACCGCGACATGCCGGCCGTGCGCGCGATCGCGCGCGACGCCGCGCGCGCCGACTACTCGTGGTCGTCGATCGTCGTCGGCATCGTGAAGAGCCCGCCGTTCAGCATGGCGGTCGCCGGAGACAACAGCGGAGAGAGCGCACGATGATCATCTCGAAGAAGGCGATTCCGCGGCGGACGATGCTGCGCGGCATGGGGTCGATGCTGGCGCTGCCGCTGCTCGACGCGATGATGCCCGCCCTGTCGGCGATGCAGACGACCGCGGCGCGGCCGATCAACCGCTTCGGCGTGATGTACGTGCCGAACGGGATGATCATGAAGAACTACCTGCCGCCGACCGAGGGCGCCGGCTACGAGCTGACGCCGACGCTGAGCGCGCTCGCGCCGTTTCGCGAGCAGGTGCTCGTGCTGAGCGGCCTCGAGTGCATTCCGACGCCGGGCCGGCCCGGCGGCGCGCACGCCAAGGCGAGCACGCGGTTCCTCACCGACGTCTCGCCGCCGACGAGCGAGACGTGGCTCGACGCCGGCGTCTCGATGGATCAAATCCTCGCGCAGGAGACCGGCAGGCACACGCAGCTCGCGTCGCTCGAGCTCGCGATCGAGTCGGGCGAGACCGCGGGCGCGTGCGACACCGGCTTCGCCTGCCCGTACACGAACACGATCAGCTGGAAGAGCCAGAATACGCCGCTGCCGACGCAGAACAACCCGCGCGTGATCTTCGAGCGGCTGTTCGGCGACAGCGCGAGCACCGATCCGAAGGCGCGGCTCGCGCGGCTGCGACAGCAGCGCAGCGTGCTCGACTCGGTCGGCGAGGAGCTGGCGCACCTGCAGGGCGCGCTGCCGCAGAGCGATCGCACGAAGCTCGCCGAATATCTCGACGCGATCCGCGGCGTCGAGCAGCGCATCCAGATCGCCGAGGCGCAGAGCGATCAGGAGTTGCCGCTCGTCGATCACCCCGCGGGGGTTCCGGCGGGCTGGGAGGACCACCTGAATCTGATGCTCGATCTGCAGGTGCTCGCGTTCCGGTGCGACCTCACGCGCGTCATCACGCTGATGGTCGGCCACGAGCACAGCGGGATGACGTACCCGCAGATTGGCGTCCCCGACGCGCATCATCCGATCTCCCATCATCAGCAGGAGCCCGAGAAGGTGGCGAAGGTCGCGAAGATCAACGCGTATCACATGCGGATGTTCGCGAAGTTCCTCGAGAAGCTGCAGGCGACGCCGGACGGCGACGGCACGCTCCTCGACCACGCGACGATCATGTACGGCGCGGGGATGGCGGACAGCAACAGCCATTCGCCGATCGACATCCCGCTCGTCCTCGCCGGCGGCGGCGCCGGGCGCCTGAAAGGCGGACGCCACGTCCGCTTCAGGAACGTGCCGCTCGCGAACCTGCACCTCACGCTGCTCGATCAGTTCGGCGTGCGCATCGACCGGATCGGGGACAGCACGGGGCCCATCGATGCGCGGATCCTTGCTCTGTAGTCGCGCGACATTCCTCCTCCTCACGATCGCGATCGGCGCCAGAGCCGCGACCGTCGATCTGCGTCTCATCGACGCGGTCAGGAATCGGGACGTCGCGTCGGTCCGCGTGCTGCTGCAGCAGCGATCGCCGACGCTCGACGTCAACGCCGCGGATGCCGACGGCTCGACTGCGCTCCACTGGGCAGCGCACCGCGACGATCTCGCGAGCGCGGACCTGTTGATTCGCGCCGGCGCGCGCGTGAACGCGGCCAACGATCTCGGCGCGACGCCGCTGCACCTCGCGTGCACGAACCGCGGCGCGGCGATGGCAGAGCGGCTGCTCGCGGCGCACGCGAACCCGAACGCCGCGCTCCTGAACGGCGAGACGGTGCTGATGACGTGCGCGCGCGCGGGCGACGCGCGCGCCGCGAAGGCGCTCATCGCGCGCGGCGCCGAGGTCGACGCGAAAGAGCGCGCGCACCAGCAGACGGCGCTCATGTGGGGGGCCGCCGAGCGGCACCCTGACGTCGTCCAGGCGCTGCTCGAGGCGCACGCCGACGTGCGCGCCCGCTCGCTCGTCTACCCGCAGACCGTCGTCGGCGAGCGGACGCAGCGCGCGGGGCGCGAGGAGCTGAACTACACGGTGCTGCGCGGCGGCGCGACGCCGCTGCTCTTCGCCGTGCGCGCCGGCGACGCCGAGTCGGCGCGGCTGCTGCTGAAGGCGGGCGCCGACGCGAACGACGCGCAACCCGACGGCGTGAGCGCGCTCGTCCTCGCGGCGCACAGCGGGCACGGCGACGTCGGCATGCTGCTGCTCGACGCCGGCGCCGATCCCAACGCGATCGGCAGCGGCTACACGGCGCTGCACGCGGCGGTGCTGCGCAGCGATCTGACGCTCGTCCGCGCGCTCGTCGCGCACCGCGCCGACCCGAACCTGCGGATGACCAGGGGCACGCCGATGCGGCGCGACACGACCGACTGGAACCTGCCGAAGACGCTGATCGGATCGACGCCCTACCTGCTCGCCGCGAAATTCCTGGAGCCGGAGATCCTGCAGGCGCTGGCCGCGGGCGGCGCCGATCGTGCCGCGACGATGCCCGACGGCGCCGATGCGCTGATGCTCGCGACCGGCATGGGATCGGGCAGAACCGCGAGCCGCCGCGGCATCGAGACGATCGATTTCGGGAAAGTGGAGCCGGAAAGCCGCGTGCGCGAGACCGTCGCCGCCGTGCTCGCGCTCGGCGGCCGCGTCACCGCGGCGAGCCAGAACGGCGACACCGCGCTGCACGTCGCCGCGGCGCTCGGCTACGACACCGTCGTGCAGATGCTCGTCGATCGCGGCGCGGCGGCAG
>QHWK01000096.1 GCA_003223775.1 Acidobacteriota bacterium | reverse complement strand
TTCTTCCGGGATCTTGGCGTGCCCGCCGGCGGCGATCACGACGTACTGCCGGCCGGTCGCCCGCAGCTGATAGGTGATCGGCGTCGCGTGCCCGCTCGCCGGCAGCTCCCCTTTCCAGAGCTCGCGTCCCGTGACGAGGTCGAACGCGCGCAGATACGGATCGAAGGTGCCGGCGATGAAGACGAGATCGCCGGCCGTCACGATCGGGCCGCCGAGGCTGAACGATCCCGGCGGCACGTCGCCGCTCACGCCCCCGAAGCCGCGCATCGAGCCGAGCGGCACCTGCCAGCGAATCGCGCCGGCCGCCAGATCCACGGCCGTGAGCACGCCCCACGGCGGCCGCACGCACGGCAGACCCGACGGCGCCTGGAGGAAGCGGCGGAACATCCCGTACGGCGATCCGCGCTGCACCGCGTACTCGCCGTCGTCGGTTCGCCGGCTCTCGTCGTCGAACTCCGCGCGCGGCACCAGGCGCACGACGCTCGGCAGGATGTTCGCGTTGACGACGAGGAGATTGCGCCGCGCGTCGAACGCCGCGCCGCTCCAGTTCGCGCCGCCGAGGACGCCAGGCATCTCGATCGTGCCCTGCACGCTGGGCGGCGTGAAGATGCCGTCGCTGCGCAGCGCTTCCACGCGCGCGGCGCACGCGTCGCGATCCGCGGCGGTGAGCCCCCACACGTCGTCGGGTGACATCCGATGCGGGACGAGCGGCGGCGGCGCGGTTGGAAACGGCTGCGTCGGCGACGCCTCCTCGCCTGGGATGTCGCTCTTCGGAACCGGACGCTCGTCGATCGGAAACACAGGCTCGCCGGTCTCGCGATTGAGCGCGTAGACGAGGCCGCTCTTGTTGCTCGCGATCACCGCGGCAATCCGGCGGCCGCGCCGCGTGATGGTCGCGAGGAGCGGCGGCGACGCGCTGTCGTAATCCCAGAGATCGTGGTGGACGAGCTGAAATCCCCACGCGAGCTCGCCGCTCTGCGATCGCAGCGCGACGATCGAGTTCGCCCACTTGTTGTCGCCGCGCCGATCGCCGCCGTAGTAGTCGGGGCTCGCGCTGCCGGTCGGCACGAACACGAGATGCCGCGCCGGATCGACCGCCATCACCGACCACGCGTTGGCGGCGCCGCTCTTCATGCCCGAGCGCCCGAGCGGCACCGGATCCCATCGCCACCGCTCCGCGCCGGTCCGCGCGTCGTACGCGCGCACGACGCCGCTCGGCATCTCGGCGCGCATGTTGTCGTTGATCGCGGAGCCGACGACGACCACGTTGTCGACGACGGCCGGCGGGGACGTCATGTGGTACACGCCGGGCTCGTAGCCGCCGACGCCTCGGAGCGTCACCTCGCCGCTCGAGCCGAATCCTTCGCACGGCCGTCCCGTCGCGGCGTCGATGGCGATCAGCCGCGCGTCGAGCGTCGCCTCGAACAGACGGCGGCGGCAGGGTTCGACCGCGCGCGTCGTTTCATCCACCCACGTCGCGACGCCGCGGTTGATCAGGCCGTCGCCGTAGTCGGCGCGCGGATCGATCTTTGGGTCGAAGGTCCATCGCACCGCGCCGGTCTCGGCGTCGAGCGCGATCACGCGATTGAACGGCGTGGTGACGTACAGGCGGCCGTCGACGACCAGCGGCGTCGACTCGAAGCCGCTGCGCCCGCCGCCGGCGCGGCCGTCCGCGGCGTCGCCGGTGTGAAACGTCCAGGCGATCTTCAGGCGCGAGACGTTCGCGCGCGTGATCTGCACGAGCGGCGACGCGCGCGCGCCGCCCGCATCGTGGCCGTACGACGGCCAGTCGTCGACGTCGACGCGCTCACGGCCCGGCGCGGCGGCGGCGATCAGCAAGCCGCCGATCGCGAGCGCGCTGCACGTGAACGCGATTCCGCGCACGGTTATCAGGATACGTCGGATGCGGCGTGAGACGGTCGGTCGGCCGCGAATGTTCGTTGAGGTGATGCGAGGAGAACCTGTCGCACGTGTAGGGCGAGGCGTTCAGCCTCGCCGCTCTACACGCGGCGTTTCTCGAGCAGGCCGCGCGTGACGCTGACGACTTCGTCGATCCAGAGCGGCTTGAACACCAGCTCCGCGCCGAGGACGTGCATCTCCTCGAGCACCGGATCGTCGATGCAGGAGTCGCCCGTGATGATCGCCACCGGCACGTGCGCGTGCGCGGCGTTCGCGCGCAGGCGATAAAGGAAGCCGAGGCCGTTGACGAACGGCATGCGCAGATCGAGCAGGATGGCGTCGGGCTGGACGTCGTCCAGCTCCTCCAGACCGGTCAGCGGCGAGGCGGCCACGCGCACGTCGAATCCTTCGAGCGCCAGCGCCTTCGAGAACGTCTGCAGGACGCTCTCGTCGTCGTCGACGATCAGGATCCGGGCGGCGGTGTCGGCGGTAGTCATGTCGTACGTAGGACCCGCGCTCACATGCGCAAGTCGGGTGCCCGGAAAACTGCTCGACGCTGCACGGTCCCACGCCGGCGCCTGTGCCGTATGGGAACATTGCGGCGCCCGATTCGTAAGCTTCGCCACGTCAACCGAGGCGACGACGGACGTAGGCGTCGTGCTGCAGCCGCATCATGAGGCCCGCGCGCGCCAGCGCGTCGAGCACCGCGTCGCACTGCACGGCATCGAGCCCGCTCACTTCCATCGCCCTGCAGACGCTCACCTCGTCGCCCGGCACCATGCCGAGGAGGAATGCCTGCAGCTTGTCGAGGCCGGCGTCGAGCACCAGCGATCGCCGCACCGTAGGTCTGCTCTTCATAGCCTACGGCTGCGATGCGCAAGGCGTGTGCCCGCTCTTCCATATTGTTGATCAACGATATCGCGCACGTACAACGTCAGCAGAAAATACGCCCTGGGAAAAATCTACCTGCAGCGGGCACCTCGTCTGCGCGAATTCAGGGCTTTCGGCGGGGCCGACGCATCCATGCGCGAAGCACAACCACGGCAGCGACGACGGCCGCGATCGAGACAATTGCGCTCGGCATCCACTCCGTCGCGGCGCTCGTCCGCGCCGGCGCGACGGCATCCTGGATCATGCGATTCAACACGTTGCGCGTCGTCTGCTGCGCGACTGCCGAGGTTCTGAGCGTGTGCCGTGTCGGAGCGTTGTAGCCGTCGAGTCCCCAGTTCCACTGCATCGACCCGGCGGCGAAGACGAGGGCGCCGCTCGGCGCGGTGTAGATCGTCATATCCGCGTAGCGGGTGCGGCTGCCGGCGCCGCGATCGACGAACGGCGAATGCGCGAGCCGCACGAGGCCCGCAGGGCCGCCGCCGTATATCGTGTCGACTTCGTAGCCGAGCAGGCCCGGCAGCGCGTCGCCGTTTCGAACGCCGGCGCCGGCGAACACCCAGTGCGACGCGTTCGTGATCACGACGTCGGCGTCCACCGGATCGGCGGCGTACATCACGCCGACCAGGCGCTCTTCGGGGCGCGAGGTCGGTCGATCGCGCCAGCGTCCGGTGATGCGGCGGTTGTTCTGCGGGTCCGTGTCGGTCGCGAACGGATCGAGATCGCCGGCGGCTTCCTTATACGCGACGATCGTTCGATCGGCGTCGCCGCGCGCGTTCGGCTCGAAG
This sequence comes from Acidobacteriota bacterium, assembly GCA_003223775.1. Lineage (GTDB taxonomy): Bacteria > Acidobacteriota > Vicinamibacteria > Vicinamibacterales > CAVVIG01 > QHWK01. Next base: position 931 of record QHWK01000096.1, on the reverse strand, counting down.
CGGATCTGCCAGTAGCAGGCGTCGGCGCCGAGAAACGCGAGGTGGACGCCGCGATCGCGCGCCGCCTCGACGTGGCCGCGCGCTTCCCAGGACCAGTACTCGTCGTGGCCGACCGAGAGGAAGACGCGGCGCCGCTCGGCGACGTCGGCGCGCTCGTGCGTGTCCACGTCGGTGATGTAGGTGAGATCGTAGCCTTCGCGCTCGAGGAAGCGCACGGCGTTGTATTCCCACCGGCGCAGGAAGTCGCCGGCGCCGTCCAGATCCACGCCGTAGGGATTCTGCGCGTACGGCCGATCGAAGGACACCTTGCGCGCCGGCGCGCCGCCGCTGTTGAAGGCGTAGAGCGACTTGCCGCCCCAGTTGTTGTACGCCGCGAACGTGGTGACGCTCGATTGAAAGACGATCGGCCCGTCGCGCGCATCGTCGCGCACGACGAAGACGATGAACGACTGCGCGGCGGCGGCGTCGAGCGTGGTGAGCCGCGCGAGGTACACGCCGGTCGTCCACGGGCCGTCGGCGCTGCTCGTCGTCAGGCGGTACGGATCGCGCCACGCGCACTCGAGCAGGCCAGTCGCCGGATCGGACGTCGGCGATTGTTGCGCGACGCCCGCGCGCTCGATCGGGCCCGCGACGCGCCGCGCGCCGGCGCCGCCGTACCAGCCCATGCGGAACACGTCCACGCCGTAGCGCGGCGCGCGCGTGCTGACGAAGAGATCGATCGTCTCGCCGCCGTTGACGCTCGTCGTCGAGGCGTAGCCTTCGATCTCGCGGTCGTGCGCCGGGCGCGTCAGCTCCCAGTCGGCGGTGCCAGGCCGGCCGTTCTCCGCGATCGTGGACAGGGCGAGGACGGCGGCGAGCGCGAGCACGCGTTCAAGCGTATCGCGTCGCGCGGCCGCGCGCGCACGCGGATTCTGGGAGCGGCGCGGCTGCT
>QHWK01000095.1 GCA_003223775.1 Acidobacteriota bacterium | reverse complement strand
CGATCGCGCGCGAGGCGGGCGCCATGGTGACGAGCGACATCGATCGCATCACCGAGCGCACCGAGCAGCTCGCCGAGGCGGTGACGCACGCGATCTTCGCGGCGCACGTGCCGCCGCACCTCGCCGGCACCAACGATCTCGAGGCGGCGCTGCGCGCCCTCCACAAGCGCTTCGGCAACATCGTGGTCGTCACGATGGGCGAGCACGGCGCGATGGCGTTCGACGGCGCGCGGATCCATCGCGAGCCGGCATTCCCGGTGCACGCGATCGATACGACCGGCGCCGGCGACGTCTTCCGCGGCGGCTTCATCTACGCGCTCGTGCACGGCGAGCCGATCGATCAGGCGCTGCGGATCGCGAATGCCGCCGCCGCCGTCAGCTGCACGCGGCTCGGCGCGCTGAACGGCGTTCCGACGCTCGACGAAGTCCGCGAGCTGATGGCCGCGCATGTTCGCACGTGAGATCGCGCTCGGCGCCCTGTTGACGGCCGTCGCCGCGCAGCCGGGACGCGACTCCTTCACGCAGACATTCGAGGCGGCGGCGCCCGGCGAGGCGATCGCGGTCGTTCGCGCCGGCTGCGCGCGCTGCGCGTGGGGCGAGCCCGGCCGCGAAGCGGCGGCGCTGCGCGTCGCCATCGACGGCCGGTACTCGCAGCATCTCGTGCTCGCGCGCGGCGAGGGCGCCGTCGAGTACCGCGTCACGCTCGGCGAGCTCGCCGGCGGGACTCACCGGCTTTCATTCGAGCGCGATCCGGCGCTCAGCGCCGCCAACGCCGGCGCCGCCGAGATCGCCGCTGCCTCGATCGAGGTGCTGCCCGCGGCGAACGACGAGGCCGTCGCGCAGTCGATGGCGCCGATTCTCTACGCGCGGCCGAACACCGTCGGCCGGTTCACCGACCTGCCGATCCTGATGTGGTACGAAGCCGCGCCGACCTCGCGCGGCCGCCAGTTCCGCTACTCGGTGATCTTCACGAACGAGGACGGCGGCACCGCCACCGATCGCCTGATGGCGACGTGGGGACGCACCACCGACATCGAGTTCGTGTACGGCGTCGAGATCGACGCGAGCGGCCGCGTGCTCGCCGAGCAATTCCAAGGCCCGGGGCACGAAGTGCCGCCGTTCCGCGGCCGTCACGAGGGGCGGCACCCGCTGCTGTGGGTCTCGACCGACAACAACATGGTCAGCGAATCGGGCCCGACGGAGATTCGCTACGCGCCGGCGCCGGAACGGTTCGACCTCACGAACGCGTCGCGCGAAGCGGTGATGGACCGCCATCCGTGGAGCTACGCGCTCGCCTCGGCTGAAATGCAGCGCGAGGGGAAGATCGCCGACGAGGGGCCGGGCCACAACACGATTCCCGATCCGCGCCGGTTCGCGTACCTCGAGGCGTGCGGCGAGGTCGGCCATTCGGCGCTCGCGTTCGCCGTCGACGTGCGGGGCGCATGGATCGCGTCGGATCGCGGCCTGCCGCAGTACCGCATCGTGCGCGACGGGTGCTTCCGCGCGGCGATTCCGCTGCCGCCCGGCGCGCAGGCGAGGGACATCACGGCGCTGCGCGCGCGCGCGTACACGCGGGCGCCGAGCGACGGCCAGCCGCCGCCGCGCGCGAATCCGGTGCGGCTGACGCGCGTCAACACGCTCTTCATGCTGGACGAGGCGTATCGGCCAGGGCCGCCGCTCGTGCATTGGCAGGGCGGCGCGACGCTCGCCCCAGACGGCGCCCCCTTCGACCTGCCGATCCCATGACCATCGCGCCGCCCGCGCTCGAGATGCGCGGCATCCGGAAGGCGTTTCCCGGCGTCGTCGCGCTCGACGGCGTCGATCTGACGCTGCACGCCGGCGAAGTGCACATGCTGCTCGGCGAGAACGGCGCCGGCAAGTCGACGCTGATGAAGATCCTGAGCGGCGCGTACGCGAAGGATGCCGGCGAGATCCTGATCGACGGCGCGCGCGTCGAGATCGGCGGCCCGCGCGGCGCGCTCGCGCGCGGCATCCGCGTCATCTACCAGGAGCTGAACCTCGTCCCGCAGCTGTCGGCCGCCGAGAACATCTTTCTCGGCGCGCTGCCGACGCGCGCGGGCTTGACGGGACTGGTCGATCACCGCGCGCTGCACGACGCTCGCGCCGGCGGACGAACGATCGGCTGCCGCGCGGGTGCTCGTGATGGACGAGCCGACCTCGGCGCTCACGCGGCGGGAGGTCGAACAGCTCTTCGCGCTCATCGCGCGGCTCGCGGCGCGCGGCGTCGCAATCGTCTACATCACGCATCGCATGGACGAAGTGTTCCGCATCGGCCAGCGCGTCACCGTGCTGCGCGACGGACGCCGCGTCGCGTCCCGTCCGCTCGGCGAGGTGACCGTCGCCGAACTCGTGCGTCTGATGGCCAACCGCGATCTGTCGGATCACTTTCCGAAGGTGCGCGCGCCGCTCGGGCCCGAGCTGCTGCGGCTCGAGCACGTCTCGCGCGCAGGCGCGCTCGCCGACGTCAGCCTGTCGCTGCGCGCGGGCGAAGTGCTGGGGATCGCCGGCCTGCTCGGCGCCGGCCGGACCGAGCTCGCGCGCGTGATTGCCGGCGCGGACCGATGCGACGAGGGCCGCGTCATCGTCGGCGGCAGCCCCGTCCGCTTTCGCGGGCCGGCGGACGCCATCGCGCGCGGCATCGGCCTGCTGCCGGAGGATCGCAAGGCCGAGGGGCTGGTCGCCGGCCTGACCATGGTCCGCAATATCGCGCTGCCACACGGGCGGCGGCTGTCGAAGGCCGGCTTCCTGCCGCCGGCGCGCGAGACGGCGCTCGCGACGCCGATCGGCGACGAGCTGCGAATCAAGGCGACGCCGACCCAGCCGGTCCGGCTGCTGAGCGGCGGCAACCAGCAGAAGGTCGTCCTCGGCAAGTGGCTCGCCGGCGACGTCCGCGTCTTCGTCTTCGACGAGCCGACCCGCGGGATCGACGTCGGATCGAAGGTCGAGATCTACAACCTGATGAACCGGCTCACCGCGCGCGGCGCCGGCATCGTGATGATCTCGTCCGAGCTGCCGGAGCTGCTCGGGATGAGCGATCGCATCGTCGTGATGCATCGAGGCCGGATTCAGGCGCAGCTCGACGCGGCGGAGGCGACCGAAGAGCGGGTGCTGAGCGCCGCGCTCGGGCTCGCCGGGGGCATCGGTGAAAAGAACTTCAATGGTGACAAGGACACGAAGGCTGGCTTCGCTGGCGGTTGAGGACACAGAGGAAGACTGGCCGTGAATCGGGCGCGGCGATTCGGCACCGTCATCGGGCTCGTCGTTCTCTGCGCGATCCTCTGGATCCTGACGCCGTACTTCCTGACCGTCTCGAACCTGCTCAACATCGCCGAGCAGACGAGCATCAACGCGATCGTCGCCGTCGGCATGACGTTCGTGATTCTCTCGGGCGGCATCGATCTCTCGGTCGGCTCGATCGTCGCGCTCGCGGGCGTCGTGCTGGGCCTCGCGCTGCGCGACGGGCAGCCGCTGGCGCTGGCGCTCGCACTCACGCTTGCGGCCGGCCTTGTCTGCGGACTGGTGAACGGGCTGCTCGTGAGCCTCGGCGGCCTGCCGCCCTTCATCGTCACGCTCGGGACGATGAGCATCGCGCGCGGCGCCGCGCTGCTCGTCACCGAGGGGCGGCCGATCTCCGGATTTGCGGCGTCGTTTCGCGTGCTCGCCACCGGCCGCGTGGGGTTCGTGCCGGCGCCGGTGATCGCGACGGCGGTCGTGTATCTTGCGGCGCATGTCGCGCTCGCGGGGACGACGTTCGGCCGCTACGTCTACGCGATCGGCGGCAACGAGGAGGCGACGCGGCTGTCGGGCGTCGCGGTTCGCTTCCACAAGACGATGATCTACGGGGTGTCCGGGCTGATGAGCGCGATCGCCGCCGTGATTCTGACGGCGCGCCTCAACTCGGCGCAGCCGATTGCGGGCATGATGTACGAGCTCGACGCGATTGCCGCGACGGTGATCGGCGGGACGAGCCTGATGGGCGGCGACGGTACGCTCGCGGGCACGCTGGTCGGCGCACTGATCATGGGCGTGCTGCGAAACGGGCTGAACCTCCTCGGCGTCTCGTCGTTCCTGCAGCAGATCGTCATCGGCGGCGTGATCGTCGTCGCGGTGCTGCTCGACACGGTGCTGAAGCGGAACCGAATGTAGGGCGAGCCTTTCAGGCTCGCGATGGGCGACCCTGAAAGGGTCGCCCTACACCTGAATCTTGCAACGCGGCGACGCGTGGGGTGCCCATGAAACGAACTGTTCTGACGGCGGTAGTCATCGTTCTCTCGTGCGCGTCGTGCAATCGTGCCGCACCCGTATCGGGCGCCGGGGGCAAGCCGACCGTCGCGCTCGTGTTGAAGACGCTCAACCATCCGTTCTTCGTCGACATGCGGCGCGGCGCGCAGGAGGCGGCCGACCGGCTGGGCGTCACGCTGCAGGTGCAGGCGGCCGAGCGCGAGATCGACGTCGAGAAGCAGATGCAGATCGTGGAGAACATGATCCAGACGGGGATTCAGGCGCTCGCGATCACGCCGAGCGGATCGCGCGAGATCGTGTCGGCGCTCGTCAAGGCGCGCGACGCGAAGGTGCCGATCGTCGTCGTCGATACGCGGCTCGATCCGAAGGCCGCGGCCGATGCGGGCGTGCACGGCGAGACGTTCGTCGGCTCGGACAACTACGAGGGCGGCAAGCTCGCGGGCGAGTACCTCGTCAAGGCGACCGGCGGCAAGGCGCGCGTCGGCATCCTCGAGGGCATTCCCGGCCACGAGACCGGGGACTCGCGGCTGCGCGGCTTCCGCGACGCGGTGAAAGGCGCCGCCGGCGTCGCGATCGTCGCGTCGCAGCCGGCGAACTGGGAGCGCGATCAGGGCTTCAACGTCTTCCAGAACATGCTGCAGGCGCATCCCGAGATCGACAGCGTGTTCGCCTGCAGCGATTTGATGGCGCTCGGCGCCATCGAGGCGATCAGGGCGGCGGGGAAGACCGGCGCGATCAAGGTGGTCGGCTTCGACGCGCTCGACGATGCGAAGAAGGCGATTGCGGCGGGATCGATGGAGGCGTCGGTCGCGCAGTTCCCGGCAGAGATGGGACGCGCCGCGATCGAGAGCGCGGTCAAAGTGATTCACGGCGAGAAGCTGCCGGACGAGATCAAGGTGAAGCTCGAGCTCGTGACCAGGGACAACGTGAAATGAGCGCACGCCTCGGAGTGGGATTGATCGGGCTCGGCCGCCTGGGCCGCGTGTACGCGCGAGATCTGGCGACGCGGATTGCGGAGACGCGGCTCGTCGCGGTCGCGGATCCGGCCGCGGCGCTGGCGCAGGAAGTCGCCGCAGAATTCGACGTCGCGGCGCACTACGCCGATCCGCTCGCGCTCTTCGACGACGCGTCGGTCGAGGCCGTCGTGATCGTCAGCCCGACGCACACGCACCGCGAGCTCGCCGTCGCCGCGGCGGCGCGGCGCATGCCGACGTTCTGCGAGAAGCCGCCGGCGCTCGCGCTCGACGAGGTCGCGGCGATGCAGGACGCGATCGCGCGCGCCGGCATCTTCTTCCAGATGGGGTTCATGCGGCGGTTCGACGCCGGCTACGCGGCCGCGAAGAAGCAGATCGAGGCCGGCCGCATCGGCGCGCCGCTCGTGTTCAAGTCGACGTCGCGCGATCCGTTCCGCCCGAGCCTGGAGTACGCGAACCCGACGAGCAGCGGCGGGATGCTGATCGACATGGGCATCCACGACTTCGATCTCGCGCGCTGGTTCATGGGCGACGTCCGCAGCGTGGCGACCGTCGGCGGCACGATCGCGTATCCCGAGCTCGCAACGGTGGGCGACATCGACAACGCCGTCGTCAGCCTCGTGTTCGCGAGCGGCAAGCTCGGCGTCGTCGATCTGAGCCGCAGCGGCATCTACGGCTACGACATCGCGACGGAAATCCTCGGCTCGGAGGGCACGCTGCGCATCGGCTACCTGCGCGAGACGCCGGTGATGCTGCTGACGAAGAACTCCGTCGCGCACGACACCGTGCCGTACTTCATGGAACGCTTCCGCGACGCGTACACCGTCCAGCTGCAGAATTTCGCGCAGAACGTGCTCCAGGGCCGCGCCGCGCCGATCACGATCGAGGACGGGATGGAAGCGCTGCGGGTCGGCGTCGCGGCGACGCGCGCGCACGAGACCGGGCACACGGTTGCCGTCGCCGACGTCAAGATCGCGTCGGTATGACGCCGGCTGCCCCGGCGCAGGTGCAGGCCTGAAGGGCTGCCCTACCAGAGGCCGCCGTTCCAGAACGGTAGAGAAGCCCTTTTATGGCTGCGGCGCGCAGTCCGAACCAAGCGGAAAGTTCGTCGCCGCGTACGCGTCCTGATGCCCGAGATACACGTTCCACCAGTTGTCGGTGGCGCGGTAGTTCGCGAAGTGGCGCAACATCACCACCTCCGGCGAAAAACCGGCGTGCTCCAGCACGGCGATCGCGCGCATCACCGCGTCCCGCTGGTCGGCGTCGATCGGTTCGGACGTGAGCAGCAGCGATCGCGACCAGCCGAAGATGGACAGGACGACGACGGCGGCGATCCACATCAGCCTGCGGCGCACGCCGCCGTC
>QHWK01000094.1 GCA_003223775.1 Acidobacteriota bacterium | reverse complement strand
ATCCACGATCGCGACGGTCTCGACGCCGCGTACGCGCGCCAGCGCGGGCAGGTGGATGCCCTCAGCGGCGGCGCCGCCGCCGATTACGCCGACGCGGAGGGGCTTGGCGTCCCGAGCGTCGGCGACGGAGGCAGTGACGTCGTGCATAACTCGGTTCGTCTCCATTTGGCCGCAGGCAAGAGGTCGAGCAGTTCGTAGACGGCGGCGACGGCGCGCGCGGTCGCGCCGCCCGGATCGAAGAACATGCGCGAGGCCAGATCGCGCCGCTCGGCGGTGAGGCGCTCGGGCCGTTCGAGCGCGTCGCGTACGGCGCGGCGCAGCTGGTCGACGTCCGCGACCACCGCGGCGGCGGACCGCAGCTCGCGCACGCGATCGGGATTGATCCGCGCCGCCGCGATCAGGCCGGGCACGTCGTACACGATCAGCGGCCGATCCAGCAGGCAGAACTCGAAGCCGATCGTGCTGTGATCGGTGACCATCAGATCGCTCGCGGCCAGCAGCGCCGACGGATCCGGATCCTCGACGTGCACGATGCGGCCCGGCCGCGCGATCGCCTGCATGCGCGCGCGCCAGTCGATCCCGCCGCTGTACTTCGGCACCTCGCGGTCGAGCGACAGCGGGTGCAGCTTCACGACGACGTTGCAGCCCTCGCCGGCGAGCGCAGAAACGATCGCCTCGCCGGCGGCATTGAGCGACGAGGCCGGCGACCAGGTCGGCGCGTAGAGCACCGTCGGCCGGCGCGCGTCGAGGCCGAGCCGCCGCTTCACCGCGCCGGCGTCGTACGCGCCGGCCACGAGCGCGTCGGCCTTCGGGAAGCCGACGAGCGCCGCCTGCGCGCCGCTCACGATGCCCTTCGCGAGGTAGCGATCCATCCGATCGCGGTTGATGAAGAGCACGCGATCGAACGTGTGGAACTCGATCGGCAGATGGCTCGGATCGTCGAGGTCGTACTTGCCGGCGACGCCGTGGAACACGTTCGCGGCGCGCGCGCAGCGGCGCAGCGGCGGCCGCGTCCACGGATCGGCGCTCAGGTACAGATCCCACCGCGCCGTCGCGGCCTGCTCGTGCGTGATGACGCGCTCTGGCGGAACGTCCGCCAGCGCGGCGGCGACGACCGAGAGCCGCTCGGCCGTGTAGAAGACCTCGACGCGCGCATCCCCTTCGAGCGCGCGCGTGATCGGCTCGAGCACGGCGTAGTGCATCTGGTTGCGGACGTCGACCAGCACGCGCCGCGGGCCGAGCCAGCGGCCGATCGTCGCGTCCATGCGCCGAATCGCGCGCTTGAGGCCGGCCATCATGATCGGACGTGGGCGGCCGCGCCGAACGGATTCGCGCGCCGCGCCCGCAGCCGCAGACGGTACACGCCGAGCGCCGCGTGGGGCGCGAGCTCGAGCACGCGCGCGGCCGCGCCGATCAGCCAGCCGCCGCGCCGCGCGTGGAGCGCCGCCAGATGCCGCGCGGCCTCGCGCGATTCGCCGCGCGCGAGGCTCCCGCGCGCCTCCGCCGCGGCGAGCTCGGCGTCGAACCGCGCGACCTGCCGGTCGAGGATCGCGAGCTCCGGCGATCGCGGCGCCAGCCGCGGACGCGTTTTCGCGAAGACGCGCAGGATGCCGGCGAGCATGCGCGTGTCGTTCGACGACAGGCTGCCGGGCCGGCACGAGTACCAGCCGAGCGGCGTCGTGTTGCGCGTGAAGGCGAATCCCGCGAGCGCCGCGCGGATCCACATCTCGTACTCCTCGTTCGTGAACATCTCCGGATCGAAGCCGCCGATCGCGTCGATCACCTCGCGGCGGAAGACGGACATGATGAAGAGGCACGTTTCGTCGGCGAGGATCTCGGCGAGCGTGATCGGCCGCCCGGCGCCGCGCACCGGCCGCGACGGCTGGCCGTCGCGCGGGCCGCCGCGATTGCGCGCGTTGCCGACGACGACGTCGACGTCGGGGCGCGCGCGGAGCGTCGCGATCTGCGCCTCGAGGAAGGTCTCGTCCCACTCGTCGTCGCTGTCGAGGAAGGCGAAGAACCGTCCCGCCGCCGCGCGGAAGCCGGTATTGCGCGCCGGCCCCGGTCCGGCGTTCGCCTGCTGCAGCACGCGCACGCGCGCGTCGCGCGCCGCGTACGCCTGCGCCACCACGACGGTGCCGTCCGACGATCCGTCGTCGACGATGAGCAGCTCGAGGTCGGCGAACGAGTGCCGCAGCACCGAATCCACCGCCGCGTGCAGATAGCGCTCGGCGTTGTACGCCGGCATGATTACGCTGACGGCGGGCATACCACTGGGGACTGGGGATTGGGGACTGGGGATTGGGGATTGGGGACTGGGGATTGGCCAGGAGAACCCTGAACCCTGAACGCTGCGCTCTGAACGCGGCGCGGCTCCAGCGCGATCGCGTCGTACATTTCGGCGACGCAACGCGCCGTCGCGGTGCCGGGTTCGTGGAACAGATCGGCGGCCACCGCGCGGCGCGCCGCCGACTTCTCACGCGGGCTCGCGAGCGCGCGCTCCACCGCCGCGATCGTGTCCTCGATCCCCGTCGTCGACTGCGACACGTCGGCGAGGAGCCGCACGTAGTCCTGATGGATGTTCGCGAGCTCGATGAGCGCGGGCCGGTGGATGCGGACGAGCGGCCGATCGAGCAGGAGGTACTCGAAGCCGCACGAACTGTGATCGGTGATCAGGACGTCGGCGGCGACGAGATACGGGCAGATGTCGGCCTCCTCGGCGAGCAGCACGCGGCCGGGGCGGAGGCGCGTGCCGAGCGCCGCGATCCAATCGACGCCGCCGGAGTACTGCGGCCGCAGATCGCGCGATCGATCGTGCAGCTTGACGATCACGTTCACCGGCATCGCGGCGAGCCGGTCGACGAGCTCGAGTCCCATGTCGTTCAGCGACGATGCGGGCGACCACGTGGGCGCGTAGAGGACCGACGGACGCTCCGGTGAGAGGCCGGTCGCGATGAGCACCGCGTCGCGCGTGAGCGATCGGTCAACGAGGCAGTCGACTTTCGGCATGCCGACGAGGCGGATCGCCGGGCTGTTCGCGTCGAGCGCGCCGGCGTCGATGCAGTTGTTCAACCGGCGGCGGTTGACGAAGAAGAGCCGGTGCCACGCGCCGAGCGGCTCGGTCGGCGCATCGAAGCCGTACTTGCCGCCGACGCCGTGGAACATCTGAATCCGGCACGCGCGGTGGAGCAGCCGCGTCCAGGTGAAATCGGAGGTGAGGTACGCGTCGTACTTCGTCAGCGCCGCCGTCGCCGGCCCCACGACCCGCGCGCCGGCGCCGGCGTCGCGAAAGATCTCGGCGGCGCTGCCGGGCTCGTCGCTCGCGATGAAATGGAATCCGACGCGGTCGTCGCGCGCCATCACGCGGTGCACCGGCGCGAACATCGTGTAGTGCACCGGCGTGCGCGCGTCGACGAGGATGCGGCGGACGTGGCTCATGCGTGCGCCCTGACGAGCTGCGGCGCCGGCGCGGGGGCCGGCTCGGCCTCGCGCGCCGCCGCGCGCCGCACGAACAGGATGTCGCGGCCCGCCACCGACAGCGCGAACACGTAGTAGAAGGTCCAGTTGAACGCGACGGACGCGAAGAGCGAGCAGACGGTCCAGCCGACCAGCGCCGCGAGCATCCCCTTCGCGTTCGTGTCGAGAATCCGCCTGTCGGCCTCGGGCAGCTCGATTGCGGGTTGCGGATTGCGGATTGCGGATTGATTGCGGATTGCGTGTTTGCGGAGTCCGGATTGATTGTCGATTGTAGACGGATCCGCAATCCGCGTTCCGCGATCCGCACTACGCCGTCTCGGTTGCCGCAGCATCCGCATCGCCGAGAGGTTCGCGCTGTAGGCGCGCGACACCAGGAAGCCGAACGTCAGCAGCCCGAACAGGCCGAGCTCGGACGCGACCTGCAGCCACACGTCGTGCGTCACGCGCCACTTCTCGACGACCCCCGGCGCGTTGTAGTTCTGGAACTGGCCCGCGCCGATACCGGTGACCGGGTTGTCGAGGAACACCTGGACGCCCTGATCGATGAGGCGGAGGCGCGCGGCGCGCGAGCCGGTGGCGTCCTCGTCGGCGTTCATGATGCTGTCCATGCGGTTCCAGAACGAGTCGGGCATCACCGGCAGCGCCATCATGCCGGCGACGATCGCGGCGAGCACGATGCCCGGCTTGACGCGCGCGGTATGGAACATCACGACCGCGCCCATCGCGAGCAGGCCGAGGAAGCCGCTGCGCGACTTGGTGCAGACAATCGCCGCCAGCATCACCACGCACAGCGCGCCGGCGACGAGCCGGCGCGACGTCTTCTTGTCCTGGAAGAGGATGAAGAGCGCCGGCGCCATGAACGTCACGAGGTTGAGCGCGAGGTCGTTCGGATTCTCGAACATGCCGCCGACGGCGCCGCGCAGGCGATCGCCTTCGACGAGGTTCACGCCGCGCAGGTAGTCGAACACGCCGCGCGCCGCGATGTAGCCGGAGGCGACGATCATCACCCACGTCATCTGCCGCACGCGGCGCGGCGTGGTGATCGTGCTGATCATCAGGGCGAAGATCAGGATGATCTTCACGAAGATGTCGCTGAACACCTTCGTCGAGCCGCCCGGCCAGATCGAGAACGGCAGCGTCAGCACGATCACGGCGCCGAGCGCGATGACGCCGATCACCTCGGCGTTGACCTTCGCGATCGTCTGTCCCGCCGACAGACGGCGGACCGCCATCGCCGCGAGGCCGGCGCAGGAGCGCCGTGAACGAGATCATCCAGAGGTAGTCCCAGTCGTAGCGCTCGCGCACGACCGCGATCTTCGCTTTCACCTGCGCGAGGCGCGGCGCCCTGGCCGCCGCGCGCGCGTCCCGTCCCGCGACGACGAGCGCGCCGCCGCGCGCCCCGCCTCGCGCGCCGCCGACGTTGAATGTCAACCGTTCCATGAACCCTCTCCGATGAACGAGAACGCAGATTCTCGTTCCCTGTTCATTTCCAGACCCTTCGCCCCCGGGCGGCGGCAACGAGGCCGGCGACCGCGGCGTAATTCATCATCACGAACGTGAACGCGATGCTCGCGGCCTTCGACACCAGGCGCATCACGCCACCTCACGCGCGATCTGCGCGTCGGCGCCGATCGCCGGCTGCGCCGCGCGCGCGTCTTCCCGGCGACGCGCCGCGAACTCGAGCACCGCGCCGACGCCGGCGAGCAGGTAGAAGAGCACCTGCGCCGCGAGCGCGAGCGCGTAAAACGGGTGCGAGGCGGCGAGCACGAGGCTCGTCGCGAAGGCGGCGAGCAGCGCGTACGGCACGGCCAGGCGCCCCAGCTTGTGCGACACGTACTGCAGCCACACGGGGTTGCGCCACGGCGCCACGAGCGCCGGCTCGAGCGCGAGGATCTGGTAGTTGCCGGCGAGCGTGCGGACCTTGCGCCGCGCCTCGGCGTCGGCGTCCACCGCCGCGCGATCGAAGGCACGGGCGCGCTCGTTGAACACGACGCGGTAGCCCGCGAGCACCACGCGCATCGGCGTCAGCACGTCGTCGAGGATCGTGTCGGCAGGCAGCGGGCGGAAGAGCGCGCGGCGCATCGCGTAGATCGCGCCGGTCGCGCCGAGCGTCGATCCGATCGCGCTCTCGAGACGCCGCAGATCCTTCTCGTACTTCCAGTAGAGGCCGATGCCGTCGGCGATCGTCGAGCGGACGGTTCGGCGCCGATCGTCGCCGCGGCGGTCCGACGCGTGCGCGCGGACGCCCGCGCGCC
>QHWK01000093.1 GCA_003223775.1 Acidobacteriota bacterium | reverse complement strand
TGTCCGACAGCTCCTTGCTGGAGACCATGCCGGAGAGCACGATCGACTTGCCGTTGCTCTGCGCGTCGATCGTCTCGCCGGGGAACAACCGCTTGATCTGATCGTTCAGCCGCGCGAGGTCGCGCTGGACGACGATCTCGTACTGGCGCAGCGCGCCGCCCTTCTCCCAGACGAACATCGAGATCGTGCCCGGCGTCTTACCGTTGACGAGCAGCTGGCTCGACGAGGTGACCATCGCGTCGGCGATGTCGGAGCTGGTCAGCGACACGCGCGTGATCGGCGTGCCGACGTCGACGACGGCCGAGCGCCCGACGAGGAGCTTGACCGACGGCGTGCTGTCGTCTGCCCAGATGATTCCCGGCGCCGCGACGGCAATCAGCAGTATGAAGAACGATCGGCGGATCCAACCTGTGTTGCGCATCATTACTGCTCCTGCCGCACGACTTCGTGCGCGCGCTTGTCTCCACGAATGATTTCGATCGTCGGCGCGTCGGGCGGCGGCGCGACCACCGGAACCGTCGTCGCGAACTTCGCCGGGCCGCCCGACGCCACCTTGGCGCGCGCGATGGCGGTCTTCACCGGCGCCGCGTAGCCGAGGAGCGCCCTCGGCTGGATGCCGCGCGTGACCGGCATCGTCTTGTCGAGCGGGTTGCGCAGCGCGAGCTGAATCTTGCCTTCGGTGCTCGCGAGCGTGAGGCGCTCGGCCTCTTCCGGATCCACCAGGAGCGTCACGACGCTCACGGGCATCGGCTTGTTGTGCTCGGTGTCGCGCTCGATCTTCGTGCCGGCGGCGAGCACCTGCACGTTGGTCAGCACGACCTTCGACGTGACCTCGGAAACCCCGCCCGTCGCGCCCACGGTCGCGACGACGTCGACGCGCGTGCCCGGCAGCACGTAGCCGGCGACGCCGATGACCTCGTTGACGCGCACCGAGACGGCGCGCAGCCCCGGCGGAATCGCCGGCGGCAAGCCGCCGCCCGCTTCGGTCGAGGCCAGCTTGTTGGGCAGCAGCGGCTCCCACTGAATCACCGGGAGGATCAGCCCGCGGCCGACCGCGTCCTTCGGATCCGTGATCGCGCCGGCCGGCACCGCGTTGGCGGGCCAGTCGATAATCTTGACGTCCTCGCGCGTCAGCGTCGCGCCGACGTCGAGATCCGCCGCAGCCACGACGACCGGCTTGGTCGGGATCGTCACCGTCTTGGTCGGCGTGTGCTGCGTATAGTTGTACGTGCCGAAGGCGAGCACGCCCCCGGCGGTGATTGCAAGAACGAACACCATCAACACTCGCATCCGGGCCATATCAAAAGGTCTCCAGCCTTGCCGTTACTGCGACTCGTTGCGCATCTCGGACGACGCCACCAGCGTGAGGTCTCCGCCGAGCGTCGATCCACTTACTAGCAGCCGCGCAACGGGCTGCAGCACGATGAACGAAAACGGATACGAGACGGTGACGATCGAGGCCGACGCCGTCGCGCCGCCGCCGATATCCACCGTCGACCCGGTGACGGCGACCGTTGCCGACCCCGCGTTCGACAGCTGACCGCTCGTCAGGTACTGCCGCACGCGCGCCTCGGGCGCGCCCGCCACCGGATTGGGCAGCACCGCCACGCGCGCGCCCTCGCGCGCCGCGTTGGTCAGCACCTGCCAGGTCTGGTACGCGCGGCCGAATTCGAAGATCCCCACCGAGACGAGCAGCAGGAGCGGCAGCGTCATCGCGGTCTCGAGGATCGCGGTGCCTCGCTCGCTCGACCAGCCTTGCCGGCGCGTCTTCGTCATGGCTCTCCTCACAGTCCGATGGCGGCTACGATCGCGCCGACGGCAATCGCCGGCGCGTAAGGGAATCGATTGTTCTCCGTCGCGGCCTCGATCTCGGCCGCGTTGGCGGCGCCGGTCGCGACCAGCCGCGCGGTGCCGCCGAGCGTACGCCGCAGCCGGCCGCGGCCGAGCGCGACGACAATCGCGAGCGCGCCGCCGGCGATCGCGGTGTAGATGAACGCGGCGACGATGGCCGCCGGGCCGAGCAGCGCGCCCGACGCGCCGAACAGCTTCACGTCGCCGGCGCCTGTTGCACCGAACAGATGTCCCGGCAGCATCAAGGCGACGCCAATCGCGAGCCCCGCCAGCGATCCGGCGAGGGAGACGCGGCCGATCCCGGTGGCGGCGACGGCAAGGCCGGCGGCCGCGAGCGAAATCGTCAGCGCGTTCGGCACGCGCCGCGTCCGCAGATCGATCGCCGCCGCGGCAAGACCAGCCGCAGCGAGCGTCCCGATCACGATGACGTCAGATGGTTTGACCAATGCTGCTCCAGAACACGCTGTAAATTGTTTGTCCTACTGTCGTGATGCCCGCGATGGCGACGACCGCGATCAACGCGGCCAGCATTGCGTACTCGAGCAGGTCCTGGCCGTCGGTACCGCGCGCTAGCCGCCCGATTGCCACGATTGCCCGCTTCATTGCGTCCACCTTTCGCGACGGGGAGCAGAGCACCTGCCCTGCCCCCCGCGGACCAAAGATGCGATCGTCGTATCCTCCGAGGCGCGTACTACGCGCCCGGCACCACGAGCTTGCCGGCGATCTGGCCGAAGATAATGTTCACGTTCGAGCCCGCGAGCGTGATGGCGCCGACGCAGACGAGCGCGATGAGGGCCACGAGGAGCGCGTACTCGAGAAGATCCTGACCTTCCTCGCGGCGAACGATCGACTGCAGACGGGTGATGAGCGACAGAGCCATGTGTGTGTCCTCCGGTGCGCGTCCCCATGACGCGCGTTTTACGCTGTGTGCGAATTACGACCACCGCGTTGTTGCGATGGCCGCGCGATGACCCATGAAAAGGCAACGGATGTGCCACGGGTCGTTTTCGAGGGTGCCGCACGCGGCGCAACCGGGGATACGTGGGTGCACTTAGCGGCCGTCGGCCCCAGGTGAAGCGGTCGCGATTCGTCGCCCGCCCGTCCGCCGGCGACCCGCACAATCTGTAACCGGCCGGCCGATTTCCGTGACGCGCGCCGCGTGCCGAAAAGGAACACGCCCCTGGAGTTAGCGGAGAAACGGCCGAAAAAATGACGGAACGTGAATTGCGAAGAGATCAGATGCCATGCGACGTTGGCGTGAAGCCCTGATGTCGATCGGGACGGTCGTCGTCATCCTGCTCGTGCTGATCGCGGTCGACGACCGCGTGCGCGACCAGTTCTCGATGCGCTTCATGTCGTCGCGGCCCTCGGTGCAGCTCGTCGCGGCCGGCCAGCAGGCGCGCGATCTCACGAGCGTGATCGCCGAGGTGGCGCGCGACCAGTCGCTGGCGCATGCGCCGCTGCTCATTTTTGCGCTCGCGGCCGTCGTGCTCGTGCTCTTCATGTTGCGGACGTAGCGAATGCCGATCATCCTGGCCATCGAGCCGGACAAACGACAGGCGGCGCATGTGTCGGCGATCGTGCGCCACCGTGTGGGCGCCGAGCTGATTCTCGCCGACACGACCGAAGGCGCCCTCGACGCGATCGGCACGCGCGTGCCCGACGTCGTGCTCGTGCCCGCGCTCCTCTCGCCGCAGGACGACGCGGCGCTCGCCGCGGCGCTGCGCGTGATTGCCGCCGCGGCGCACGTGCGCACCCTCACGATTCCCGTCTTCGCCAACGGCGTCTCGCACGACGAGCGGGGCGGCGGCCTCCTCTCGCGGTGGCGACGCAGCCGCAGCGACGCCGCCGGCGGCGGGTGCGATCCCGCAGTGTTCGCCGAGCAGATCCTCGATTACCTGCGCGAGGCCGCGGCCGAGCGTGAGAACGCCGCCGAGGAATACACCGCGCCCGCGCCCGCATACACCGCGCCCGCGCCCGCCGTCTCCGCGCCGCCGCCAGTCGTCGAGCCGGCATTCGCCGAGTTCGAAACGATCGCGGCGCCCGCGAACGCGAACGCGAGCGCGGCGCCGCCGCCGGTCGAAGAGTTCGCGCCGCTGCAGTTCGAGGAGTACGCCGCCGCCCCCGCCTTCGAGCCAATCGCCGCGTTCGAAACGCCCGCTGCCGCGGAGCCCACGTTCATCCGTGACGCGCCCGCGTTCGTGCGCGCCGAGCCCGAGCTCGTGCGCGATGCGCCGGCCGAAGAGCCGTTCGAGTTCATGTACGCGACCGAACCCGCGTCCTCGCCGTACGCCGCGACGCCGCACGCCGAGACGCCCTCTGCCGAAGACGAGTCCGACGACGTCGTGATCGATCTGTCGGAGGACATCGAAGAGATCTCGCCCGAGATGCCCGCCGACGAGCTGTTGGCGCCGTTCGACGCCGCATCGTTCGACGCGCCGATCGCGCGCTCGCCGATTCCGGCGGCCGCGCCTCCCGCTCGCGTCGAGCGCACAGTCGTCGAGCCGCCGCTCGCCGCCGCGGCCAGCATCGAGCACGACCGCCCGAAGACGTCGGAGCCGCGCGAGGCGTCATGGGCCAACACGGGCCTGCGGCATTCGCGCAGCTGGCCGTCGCTCGAGGGCGTCGTCGCCGAATCGCCGGCGTCGCTCGTCGGGCTCGAGGAGTTCTCCGAAGCGCTCGCCACGCCTGCGCCGCCGCCGCCCCGTCAGCCCGCGGCAGGCACGGCGCCGCCGAAGCCGAGCGCCGCACCGCCGCCGCCTGCGCCGCCGTCGCCGGCGCCGGCGTCGAAGCCGGATCACATGGAGTGGGCGGAGCTCGTCGCATCGCTGCGCCAGGACATCGAGCGGCGCCGCAACCAGGCGGCCGCCCCCGCGGCCCCCGCCGCCGCCAAGCAGGCCGCGCCGGCCAAGCCGGCGGTCGCCCCGCGCGTGGAAAGCGCGGAACCGCAGGAGCCCGCCACGGTCGCCGTGCCGGCGCGCCGCCGGCGTCCGGCGGCACCGGTGCAGGACGAGTGGGGCTTGTTCGATCCCGAGCAGTGCGGCTTCGCGGCGCTGCTCGCGAAGCTCGACGAGTTCAGCGACACGGCGTCGTGATCGGCGGCGCGCGGGCGTTTCGCGTCCGCCTCGATCGCGCGGCGCTCGACGCCTTCACCTTCGATCGCCTCCTCGCCGCGCTCCTCTTCCTCGCCATCGCGCTCGCCGCCGCGCTGATGCCGGCGCAGAACGACACCTTCTGGCAGATGCGCGCCGGCCGGGAGATCTGGGCGTCGGGCCGCGTGCTGCTGCGGGACACGTTCTCGCACACGGTCTACGGCGCGCGCTGGCCGAATCACGAGTGGCTGTCGCAGGCGCTGCTCTACGCGCTCTACGCCCTCGGGGGCCTGCCGATCGTGACGCTGACGTGCGCAGCGATCGTCGTGCTCGCCTGGCGGATCGTCTGGAACGAGACGCCTGCGGCGCCGCGCGTGAAATTCCTGCTCATCTCGCCGATCGTCGTCGCGGCGTGCACCATCTGGAGCCCGCGCCCGCAAATCTTCTCGCTGCTGCTCATCCCGGTGACGATGCGGCTGCTGCGCGCGCGGCGGTACGAGTGGCTGCCGGCGATCTTTCTGATCTGGGCCAACCTGCACGGCGCCGTCGTGATGGGCGCGTGGGTGCTCGTGGCGGCGCTCGCCGCGTCGCTCGTCGAATCGCCGCAGTCGTCGCGCCGGCTGTTCGCGGCGTGCGCGGCGTCGGCGCTCGCCACGTGCCTGACGCCGCTCGGCGTCCGCTTCTGGATCGACGTTGTCGCATCGCTGCGGCGCATCCGCGCGATGCGCATCGCCGAGTGGGCGCCGCCGCGGCTGGGCGATCCGGCGCTCATCGCGTTCTGGCTGGCGCTCGGCCTTCTCGTGTTCCTTGCCGCGCTGCGCGGGCGTGCGCTGTGGCGCGACGCCGAGGCGCGCGCGCGCGGGCACCTGACGCTCTGCGCCGCCGCACTGGCGCTCGCGCCGCTCGCCGTGTCGGCGGTCCGCAACGTGCCGCCGTTCCTCATGGTGGCCGTTCCGGCAATCGCCGCGCTGCTGCCGCCGCTGCCCCAGCTCTCGCGCCGCCGGGAGCCGGAGCGCCCTGCGTTGAACGCGGCAATCGCCGCCGTCGCCGCAACGATTGCGATCGGGACGGTT
>QHWK01000092.1 GCA_003223775.1 Acidobacteriota bacterium | reverse complement strand
GTCGGCGCAGGCGCCGGCGGCGCAGCGTTACATCGGGCCGCTCACCGACGTCCGCGCCAACCTCGGCGATCGAGGGTTCGATCCGGTCGCTCGTACGCGAGAGCAGTACGCGGCCACGGCGCGGCGGCTTCGCTTCGAGGCGCGCACGCGCGTCGACGCCGAAGGCTGGCAGACGGCGCTGCGCGCCAAAGTCACCGAGCTCGTCGGCGGCTTCGCGTACGAGCGATCGCCGCTCGGCCCGATCGTCCTCGAGATGCGGGCGTTCCCGGGCTATCGCCGTGAAAAGATCGTCTTCGACAGCCGGCCTGGCGTCAGCGTGCTCGCCTACGTGCTCGTGCCCGCGTCCGCCAGGCCGCCTGCGGCGACCATGATCTGCGTTCCCGGCCACGGCCGCGGCGTCGACGACATCGTCGGCATCGACGAGCATGGCGCCGATCGAATCGACAAGTCGGGGTACCAGCACGATTTCGCCATTCAGGTCGCCGAAGCCGGCATGGCGGCGGTGGCGATCGAGCCGATGGGATTCGGCTGCCGGCGCGATCCGATCAACGCGCAGAAGGGATTGGCGCAGAAGGCGTGCGACCCGGTCGCGGGCGGCGCGCTGATGCTCGGCCAGACGCTGATCGGCTGGCGCGTGTGGGACGTCATGCGCACGATCGACTACATCGCGACGCGGCCGGAGCTGGACGCGAGCCGCGTGGGATGCGTCGGCATTTCCGGCGGCGGGACCACGACCCTCTTTGCAGCGGCGCTCGAGCCGCGCATTCGCGCCGCGATGGTGAGCGGCTATCTCAATACGTTTCGCGACAGCGTCGGCAGCCTCGTGCACTGCATCGACAACTACGTACCCGGCATCCTCACGTGGGCCGAGATGCACGACGTCGCCGGCCTCGTCGCGCCGCGGCCGCTGTTCATCGAGTCCGGCGAGAAAGATCCGATCTTTCCCGTTCGCGCAAGCGTCGAGAGCTTCGACCACGTGCGCGAGATCTACCGGGTGTTCGGCGCGGCCGATCGCGTCGAGCAGGAAGTGTTTCCCGCCGAGCACGTGTTCTGGGGGAAGCGCGGCATTCCGTTCGTGGCGCGGCATCTCGACGCGCGGGCGGCGGTGTGATTCCCCGCGTTCGCTTCGCGCCCTCGCCGACCGGCTACCTGCACGTCGGCGGCGCGCGCACGGCGCTCTTCAATTGGCTCTACGCGCGGCGGGCGGGCGGCGTGTTCGTGCTGCGCATCGAGGACACCGACGCCGAGCGCTCGTCGGACGCGATGGTCGAAGGGATTCTCGACGGCCTCCGCTGGCTCGGGCTTGCCTGGGACGAGGGGCCGAAGATCGGCGGCGAGCACGGTCCGTACTTCCAGTCGCAGCGGTTCGATCGCCATCGCGACGTCGCCGCGCGGCTGGTCGCCGAACGCCTCGCGTACTACTGCTACTGCACTCCAGAGGAACTGAGCGCCAAACGCGCGGCGGCGGAGCAGACCACCGGCGGATGGAAATACGATCGCACGTGCTGCGCGCTGACCGATCGCGAGATCGCGTCGCGCGAGGAGGCGCGCATGGCGCGCGCGATCCGCTTCCGTGTTCCCGAGGGAACGACGCGCTTCGACGATCTGGTCCATGGGCCGATCGAGTTCGATCACGCGAACATCGAAGACTTCGTGATCCTGCGATCCGACGGCCTGCCGACTTATCAGCTGTCGGTCGTCTCCGACGACGTGGACATGAAGATCACCCACGTGGTGCGCGGCGACGATCACATCTCGAACACGCCGAAGCAGATCCTGATCTACCGCGCGATGGGCGCCGCGCTGCCGCAGTTCGCGCACGTGCCGCTGATTCTCGGCCCCGACAAGAAGCGGCTGAGCAAGCGGCACGGCGCGACCTCCGTCATGGAGTACGCGCGCGGCGGCTACCTGCCCGAGGCGATGACGAATTTTCTCGCGCTGCTCGGATGGTCGCCGGGCGGCGATCGCGAGCTGCTCACGCGCGACGAGCTCGTCGCGGCGTTCGCGCTCGAAGGGATCAGCGGCGGCAACGCGGTGTTCAATCCCGAGAAGCTCGATTGGTTCAACCAGCAGCATCTGATGCGCCTCGCGCCCGACGAGCTCGCGCTGCGCGTGAAGCCGTCGTTCGAGGCGGCCGGGCAGTGGCGCGACGAGTTTCTCGGCGATCGGCGCGCGTGGTTCTTCTCGGTGCTCGATCTGTTTCGTCCGCGCGCGAAGCGGCTCGATGATTTCGCGGCGCAGTCGCGTTTCTTCTTCGTCGACACGCTCGAGTACGACGCCGCGGCCGTCGAGAAGCATCTGCGCGCGACGGATATGGACGAGCACCTCGTGGCGCTCGATGCGGCGTTTGCCTCGCTCGACACGTTCGATCCGGTGTCGATCGAGGCGGCGCTGCGATCGGTAGCCGATGCGCGTGGTGTGAAAGCGGGTTCGCTCATCCATGCGATGCGTGTCGCCGTGACGGGAAAAACGGTAAGTCCTGGCCTCTTCGACGTGCTCAGCCTGCTCGGCCGTGCGCGCGTGCGGCAGCGGCTGGCCGAGGCGCGGCGCGTGGGCGCGACCTCAGCTTCCTAATCGTTCCCTTCCAATTCCCTCACTCAACTCGCTGAGTCCCGACGGGTTTCCGCCCGCGCGGACAAGGTTTTCCACTCGGGGCGGCCAGTGGGCGCCCGGTACGGAAAACATTTTCTTAAGTCATTGAACTGCTGAGAGTTACGGGATTTCAGTGGCACATCGGTTGCAGCCCGAGTGTTCGCGAGCACCCGGAGTGCGAGGAGGAATGCGTGGCAAAAGAAGATCGCGGCTTTGCGTCGATGGACCGGAACAAGCAGCGAGAGATCGCGAGCAAAGGCGGCAAGGCGGCGCACCAGAAAGGCACCGCGCATGAGTGGACGAGCGAGGAAGCGCGCGAGGCCGGCCGCAAGGGCGGCATGGCGAGCCACCGACGGAAGCAGGAGCAGCAGGGCGGCGAGATGGGCGGCAACGAGACGGGCTCGAACCCGGAGCAGATGATCGGCACCGACAATCTCCCATAGGCGCGGCGGCATCGACCGACCGACGATCGACGACGCCCGGCGCCAGACGCGGCGGTTGCTGGTCCTTCTCGGGATTGGCTACAATTGGAGTTTCCCGCCGCCGCAGCACGCCGCGACTGGCACTGGGAGGTCGTCCAACGGTAGGACACGTGGCTCTGGACCACGTTATCGGGGTTCGAATCCCTGCCTCCCAGCCAATCCAGCAGATCACTCCGCGCATTTCACGGCTTTTGTGCGAATCGTGTGTGCGAATCTTGACGGACTCTCGTACGGCGCGATTGCAGCTGGCGCACGGCACTGTTTCTGCTGTGTCTGGTAGATGAGAAAACGCTCGGCACGCTCGAGCGAGGAGGGATCATGCTTTATTACGCGCTCGTGTTTCTCGTGGTCGCGCTGATTGCAGGTCTACTCGGTGTGTCTGGCGTCGCCGCTGTTGCATCCAATATCGCGTACGTGCTCTTCGTCATTGCGATCGTCTTGTTCCTCGTGCACCTATTGTCGGGACGCCGCACACTCGCGCCCTGAGCCCAACCATCTTCATGACGACAATCGATGGGCGGGTGGTCTTCCCGCCCGCTTTTTTCTCGTCTCTTCCTTTTGCAGCAAATCCGACCCACCACGGCGTCCTTTGAAATAGGCGATCGCGTCGGCCACTCGGGTCCGCTGCTCGGTCGGTCGAGAGTCAGCGGCGTTCGATTCGCGCCGATCCCGATCGACAGCGCGCCTGTAGTAATCTCGCCGTTCCATGACTCAGAGCTCTCGCGTGCGGTTCGTGGCGCCACTCGTCCTCGTCGTCGCTTCGGTGGCGACCGCGATCGGTCGACAGGAGGCGCCAGGCCCGCGACGCGTCGCGATCCGCGCCGCGCACCTCATCGATCCCGCCTCCGGGCAGCGAATCGACGATGTGGTGGTGCTTGTCGAGGGTGATCGCATCGCGCAGGTTGGCAGCCGGCTGGGGATTCCCGCCGGCACACAGACGATCGATCTCGGCCGCAGCACGATTCTGCCCGGTCTCCTCGACGTACACACACACCTGTCGATGCAGAGCGAAGAGTATTACTCCGACACGTTCCGGCGCAGCCCGATCGATGCCGCCGTGCGCGCGCCGCTGCACGCGAGACGCACGCTCGAGGCCGGATTCACGACTGTGCGCGACGTCGGTGCGGTGGAATTCGTCGACGTTGCCCTCCGCAACGCGATCAACGAGGGCGCCGTCGTGGGTCCGCGCATGGCCGTGGCGACGCTCGCGCTCAGCGCAACCGGCGGGCATGGCGACCTGAACGGGTTCTCGCCGTACCTGCGCGTCGAGGGATTCTCAGGGATCGCGGACGGCGTCGACGAACTGCGAAAAAGAATCAGAGAGAACGTCAAGCGCGGCGCCGACTGGATCAAGGTGCTGGCCGGCGCCGGCGTGCTGTCGGAAGAGGAGTCGGCTGGTGCGCCGCAGTACTCGCAAGAGGAGTTGAATGCCGTCGTCACCGAAGCGGCGATGTGGGGGCGCAGAGTCGCGGCGCACGCGCACGGGGCGGAGGCGATCAAGCGTGCTGCGCGCGCTGGCGTGGCCTCGGTCGAGCACGGCGGCCTCATCGACGAAGAGGGCGTCCGCATCATGAAAGAGCGCGGCACGTATCTGGTGCCCGACATCATCACCGACGTGTACATCCTCGAGCACGGCGCCGAGCAGCAGCTGCCGGCGAAGATCATCGAGAAAGAGCGATCGCTGCGAGGAGAACAGGATGCGAATTGGTCGCGCGCCCTCAAGGGCGGCGTGAAGTTCGCCTTCGGTACCGACGCGGGCGTCTATCCGCACGGGCAGAACGCGCGGCAGTTCGCGCTGCTCGTCGAACATCTCGGCGT
Organism: Acidobacteriota bacterium; assembly: GCA_003223775.1. GTDB lineage: Bacteria > Acidobacteriota > Vicinamibacteria > Vicinamibacterales > CAVVIG01 > QHWK01. The sequence continues at coordinate 1,526 of QHWK01000092.1, read as the reverse complement.
GCCGCCGTATGCCGACTTAATCGCCGTCACCGGCGATCCGCTCGCGGACGTGTCCGAGCTCGAGCGCGTGCGCTGGGTGATGAAGAACGGCGTCGTCTACAAGGACGATCGAAGCAGCGCGAACGCGGGACCTCCGTCGAAATAGCGACGGATCGACGTGATTGGAGCGCTCAAACCAGAGTGCAATCAATCGGAACTCTGGCGACGCGTTTCGAACAGGATTAGCGTGTCTGACGCTGAACCGCTTCGTGTGCACGGGCGCGCGGTTCGCGCTCAACTCGCGCCGCCGCACCGAGTCGAACGAGGGACGATCCTATGATGAACCGCAGATCGCTCTTCAAGTCGCTCGCCATTGGCGTGGGTGGTGTGGGTGCCGGACTCATCCGGCCCGGACGCGTGGACGCCGCGCTTCCTCAGGCCACGGTCACCCGCGTCAAGTGCTGGACGCACCCGAGCATGAATCGAAGCTTCAATCAGAGCTCCATGCTCGTGACGGTCGAGACCGACATCGGGATCACCGGCATCGGAGAGGGTGGCTCGAAGGATCTGATCGAGCAACTCGCAGGCAGCGTCGTCGGACAGAACCCGTTCCGGATCGAGCGAATCTGGCACCACATGTACATGGACACGTTCTACCCGCCCGGGCGGGAACGAATCCACGCGCAGGGTGCGATCGATCTGGCGCTCTGGGACATCAAGGGCAAGGCGCTCCAGCTGCCGGTCTACAACCTTCTTCACGGACTCACCCGGAACTATGTCGAGTGCTACGCGACAACGTTCCGGCCGGCCGGCTCCGCGCCGCCGGGCGTGGCCGGCCGCGGCGATGCGGCCGCGGCGGTGTCCGGCGCGGCGCTCCGCGATCGTGCTCGAGCCGCCGTGGACGAAGGCTATCGAGTCTTTCGCGTCGACGCGTCGATCGGCGGCGCGATTCCCGACAACGTATTCAACACTCACGAACGCGTGCGGTTGGTGGCGGCGGCCTGCAAGGACATCCGGGACGGCGTCGGAAAAGGCGACTGGATGATCGACTTTCATCAAAAGTTCGACTTTGCCGACGCGCTTCGGTGCTGCAAGTTGATTGAAGAGTACGAGCCATATCTCGTTGAAGATCCTGTCCGGGACGAACAGGCGCTCGAAGAGATCCCGAAGTTGCGCAAGATGACGACGTGCCCGCTGGCCCACGGCGAAGAATGGGGACAGCGATGGAATTTCCACCGGCTCCTCTACGACAAGGACATCGACTACATCAGGGCCACGCTTCCGAACGTCGGCGGCATCACCGAGATGGTCAAGGTGATGGCGTTGTGCGAAACCTCGGCCGTCGGAATCGTTCCACACTTCACAGGGCCTGTCGCGACGGCGGCGCTCGTACATACGATGTCGACGTTCTCGGGGCCAGCCCTGATGGAATACAACTACGGCAATCGTCCGCCCGCCTATCTGACGGAGTTCGTGACGTTCAGGAACGGCAAGCTGTTTCCCAACGACCGACCAGGCCTGGGCGTCACGGTCGACGTGAAGGCGTT
>QHWK01000091.1 GCA_003223775.1 Acidobacteriota bacterium | reverse complement strand
CCTCGGTCAACAGCGAGAACTTCTCGCGCACCACCGGATGCTTTCCGACCTCGGTGAGCGTCGTCATCGCGCCGATCTCGACGCCGCCGTTGGCTTCGCGGATCCCGCGCAGCTCGGCGATGTTCGTCAGATCGACGACGACCTTCGGCTTGCGCAGGCGATCCTTCAGCCAGTCCATGTTGTCCAGGCCGCCCGCCAGCACCATCGCGTCGGTGCCGTGCCGATCGAGCAGCTTGAGCGCGTCGTCCACGCTCGCCGGCTGATACAGCTCGAATACCGGAATTACGTCTCGGATTACGGCCATTTCAATCCTCGCTGTCATGGCGAACGGCTGATGGCTCATGGCAATGGCTGATCGTTGATGGCGTGCCCGCCATCAACCATAGCCATCAGCCATCAGCCATCAGCCATGTCGCAATCTCAGATGTGTGCCGTCAACGGCTCCTGCACTGCATGTCCGGCGTCGAGCGCGGCGACGAGCGTTCCCACCGTCACCGGCGCGCGCTTGAAGAAGTCGTCGCCGACCGCATCGGCGATCGCGTTCAGCACGGCGCAGCATCCCGCCGCCACCGGCGGCTCGCCGATGCCGCGCGCGCCGACCGGCGTTTCCGGATCGGCGATGTTCAACGCGTCCCACGCCATCGTCTGCGGCGCGTCGAGAATCGTCGGCGGCTTGTTCTGGTAGAAGCGCTTCGCGACCGGCAGACCGTAGTGCTGGTCGTACACCCAGTGCTGCCCGATGGCGTGGCCGATGCCGAGCATCGATCGCCCGAGCACCTGTCCGCCGAGCGCCTTCGGATGAATCACGGTGCCGACGTCGGCCACCGCGAGGTAGTCGACGATGTAGAACTTGCCGGTTTCGACATCGACTTCGACTTCCGCGAAGCCGGCGACGAAGGAGTGCGTGACGCCGTCGCGCGGATAGGCGTCCTTCGCCACCGCCATCAGCCCCTGGCCGACGAGGTTCTTCGCCGACGTCTTGGTGAAGTTGTTGATGTCCTCCGGCAGTTCGTGGCCGTCGAACCTGCCGCCGAGATCGATCGCCTTCTGTGCCGCCTGCGCGAGCGTCATGCTGCCGCCCGGACCCGACACGCGCTCGTTCGCGACCGTGTAGTGCTCGGGTTGGCCGCCGTGGACCTTCGCGGCGATCTCCTGCAGCTTCTTGACGGCGTCCTTGCCCGCCGCATGCGCCGCGCGCGTGTGCGCGTGCGTCGTCTGGCTGCCGCCCGACACGCAGCTCCACGGGAGATTCTTACTGGTGTTGCCCCACGTGAGCTCGACCTTCTCCCACGGCATGCCGACGAGCTCCGCCGATACACGATGGCAGTCGCTCATCGACTCGGTGCCGAGGTTGCCGATCCCCGACTGGATGTACATCCGGCCGTCCGGCTTGATCACGAACAGGCCGTCGTAGCCGGTCGACCCGGCGACGAACGAGCTCGTGGCGACGCCGTAGCCGCGGACCTTCGATCCCTGCCGCTTGCCGCCCTGCGTCTTGCGCTCGTTCCACTTGAACTGCTCGGCGCCGCGATCGAGCGCCTCCTTCACGAAGCTGCTCGTGATGTGCGCGCGCTGGCCGCGCGGGTTGGCCGGACCGAATTCCGCTTTGCCTTCCGGCGCATTCACGCGGTGGATCGCCACCTGGTCGACGCCGAGCTTGCGCGACGCCTTCGCGAGAATCGGCTCCATGAGCACGATGCCCTGCATGCCGCCCGGCTGACTCTGCGCGCGGCGCGGCGGCGTGTTGGTGAGCACGGAGACGCCGCGCCACCGCATCGCCGGCGGCTGAAAGAGCAGCGAGACCTGCCGGCCCGACTGCCCCGTGTCGCCCACCGGCTCGTACGGCCCGTTCTCGTTCACCACGAACATGTCGAGCGCGGTGATCCGTCCGTCCTTCGCGAAGCCGACCTTCAACCGGCCGTGCATCGCGGGACGCGCGCCGCCGATGTAGTGCTCCGTCTCGCGATCGATGCGCATCATCACCGGCGCGTTGAGCTTCTTCGAGAGGAGCGCAGGAATGATCGCGGTGATCGTGCCGGTCGCTTTGCTGCCGAAGCCGCCGCCGGTGTACGCGCTGATGACGACGATGTCCTTTTGATCGAGGTGGAGCCAGCGTGACATCGATCCGACGGTCTGCACGACGCTCTGCGTCGAGCAGTGGATGTACAGCTTGCCGTTCTGCCAGTACGCCATCGCGGTCCGCGGCTCGAGCGTCTGGTGGCTCGTGTTCGGCGTGAGGAACGTTTCGTCGAGCACGAGCGCCGCGTTCTTGAACCCGGCTTCGACGTCGCCATACGACCATTCGTCAGGCGTCTTGCCCATCGGCAGACGTCCCTGGTCGTACTCGGCAAACTCGGCGGCGGTCCACTTCAACGTCTCCATCGCGGGCGGCGACACCGGCTGGCCTGGCTGCGGCGGCTGCGGGCGGCCCCAGATGTTGCCTTCGAGCCGCGCGTTTGGTCCGCCCGGCCGCAGGCTCACGAGCGGATCGACGACGAACGGCAGCTGCTCCCAGTCGATCTCGACGAGCTCGATCGCGTTCGACGCGGTGAGCTCGTCGATCGCCGCGACCGCGAGCACCGGCTCGCCCTGATAGACCGGCTCGCTCGCGAGCGCTTTCTCGCCTTTCGTGTTCGCCGCGATCCGCTGCCCGAGGTCCGTCACGACGTCGGCGGGCGCCGGCAGTTCGTCGGCGGTGAGGATGCCTTTCACGCCGGGCATCGCGAGCGCCTTCGACGCGTCGATCCGCCGCACGCGCGCGTGCGGATACGGGCTGAGGAGCAGCTTGCAGAACAGCATGCCGTCCACGCGATAGTCCTCGGCGTACTTCGCCTGCCCGGTGACCTTCGCGACGAGGTCGGGCGTCGTGTAGTTCTGGCCGATGAGTTTCTCAGCCATCACGCATTCCTCATGTGCTCGGCGCCGCGCATCAGCGCCGTGAGAATCTTGTCGTAGTCCTGGCAGCGGCACAGATTGCCGGAGACGCCGTGCGCGAGCTCCTGCCGCGTCGGATTCGGACTCGTCTTCAGATACCCGGTCGCCGCCATCACGAACCCGGGCATGCAGAACGCACACTGGAAGCCCTGCTCGTCGACGACGCCCTGCTGCACGGCGCTCAGCTTGCCGGTCGTCGGATCGGCGAGGCCTTCGATCGTGACGACTTTCTTACCGCGTGCGCGGTGCGTGAGGAACGAGCACGAATAGTGCGGCACATCGTCGACGAGGACCGTGCACGCGCCGCATTCGGCGCGGTCGCAGCCGATCTTCGTGCCGGTGAGGCCGAGCTTGTAGCGCAGCGTCATCGCCAGCGTTTCCTGCGGCATGACGTCGACGCGGCGCTCCTGGCCGTTCACGTTCAACGTGATGAGGCGCTCGACCGCACCCGCGCCCGACGGCTGGCCGTGCAGCGTCGTCGTGCGGAACAGGTACGCCGAGGAGGAGGCGACGGCGCCCGCGGCGATCACGCCCTTGATGAACCCGCGTCGTGACACCGAACCCGGCGCTGCTTCCGACATCTTCATATCGTCCATTGCTGGATCACCTCGTCAAGTCGAGGATTCGACCGGATGGAGAGGGATTTAATCCCGGACACGATAGTCTGGTACGCCCGCGCAGGCAAGAGGTTGCGATTGTCTTTGAATGTCACGCCTTCCGGCTGATGTAGGCTAGCGCCTGATGCCACCGCCGACGCCGCTGCCGGCCGCCGCTTCCGCCTCGACGGACCGCCAGTATCTGCTCGAGCGCGTCGGGGAGGCCGCCGTCGTGCAGGTGTACGCCGACGCCTTCCGCGATCTGCCGCTGCGCGAGAAGACGCTGGTCTGGCACCTCGGCCAGGCGGCCATCGCCGGGCGCGACATCTTCTACGACCAGCGCTACATCCACAATCTCGAAATGCGCGACATGCTGGAGGCGCTCGTCCCGCACGCCTCGGCAATCGATGCCGACACATGGACGGCGATCGAGCAGTACACGAAGCTGTTCTGGATCAACACCGGGCCGTACAACAACCTGACTGCGCGGAAGTTCGTGCTCGGGTGCACGCCCGAGGCGTTCGCCGAGGCGGCGCGCGCCGCCGCCCGAGGCGGCGCGACGTTTCCGCTGCGCGCCGGCGAGACGATCGACGCGCTCGTCGCCCGCCTCGAGCCGCTGTTGTTCGATGCGGCGGTCGACCCGACCGTCACGAGCAAGACGCCGCCGCACGGCGCCGACATCCTCGCCGCGAGCGCGAACAACCTGCACGTCGGCGTGAGGATGGCCGATCTCGACCTCTTCCGCGAGGAGTATCCGCTCAACTCGCGGC
>QHWK01000090.1 GCA_003223775.1 Acidobacteriota bacterium | reverse complement strand
CCCGGTCGGCTCGAAGATCCAGGGCAAGGTGCGCAACCTCACCGAGTTCGGCGCGTTCGTCGAAGTCGAGGAGGAGATCGACGGCCTGATCCACATCTCCGACATGTCGTGGAGCAAGCGCATCAAGCATCCGTCGGAGGTGCTGAAGAAGGGCGACGTCGTCGAGGCGATGGTGCTGAACATCGACGCCGAGAACCAGCGGCTGTCGCTCGGGCTGAAGCAGCTCGCGACGGACATCTGGGACGACTTCTTCTCGCGCCACCACGTGGGCGACACGATCGAGGGCAAGGTCGTGCGCATGACGAACTTCGGCGCCTTCGTCGAGCTCGATGAAGGGATCGAGGGGCTGATTCACGTATCGGAGTTCGACGAGAGCCATCACGCGGGGAAGGACGAGAAGATCGATCTGAAGGTGGGCGAGAGCTACCCGATGAAGATCATCAAGCTCGCGCCGGCGGAGCGGAAGATCGGGTTGTCGATTCGCGCGCTGAAGAGCGACGAGTTCCGCGCCGACTGGGAGACCTATCAGGAGGGCGCGGGCGACGGCACGGCGACGCTCGGGGACCACTTTAGGAATCGGTAATGGCTAAGGGCTGATGGCTCATGGCATAGGGACGATGGTTCCATCGACGATTCACCCTATGCCATCAGCCCTCAGCCATCAGCCATGACGGGGCACTCACTTATGACCAATGGCAGCATGACGAAGGCGGAGCTCGTCGAGGAAGTCTCGCGCGTCTCGGATCTCACGAAGAAGCACTCGGAAGTGATCGTCGACACCGTGTTCCGCAGCATCATCGAGGCGCTGCATCGCGGCGAGAAGATCGAGCTGCGCGGGTTCGGCAGCTTCCGGCTGCGGAAGCGCGAGCCGCGCAAGGGACGCAATCCGAAGACGGGCGACAAGGTGGACGTGCCGCCGAAGAAGGTGCCGTACTTCAAGCCGGGGAAAGAGCTCAAGGAGCTGATCAACAAAGAGTCTGCTGCTGGCTCGCCCTCCGGCGCCGGATCCGTGCCGCCGGATGCGCTCGCCGTCTGAGAAGGGGATTGGGGATTGGCTAATCCCCAATCCCCAACCTCCGCTCTATGGAACGCCTGTGGGCCCCGTGGAGGCTCGCCTACGTGGCCGGCGCGAGCGGCGACGCCCCACCCTGCATCTTCTGCCACACGTCCGATAAGGACCGCGCCGATCTCATCGTCGCGCGCGGCCGTCTCTCGTTCGTCATCCTCAATCTCTATCCGTACAACAACGGCCACCTGATGGTCGTGCCGACGCGGCACGTGCCGAACCTGGCGGCGATGAACGCCGAGGAGCTGGCGGAGCTGATGCGGTACACGCGCTGGTCCGAAATGGCGCTCAACGAGGCGTACAAGCCGCAGGGGATCAACGTCGGGATCAACCTCGGCCGGCCGGCCGGCGCCGGCGTCGCCGATCACCTGCACGTCCATCTCGTCCCGCGCTGGAGCGGCGACACCAACTTCATGACCGTCGTCGGCAACGTCCGCGTGCTCCCCGAGTCGCTCGACGCCACGAAGGCGCGGCTCGTCCCGATCTTCGAGCGCCTGTCGCGGGACCAGGCGTAGGGATTGGGGATTGGGGATTGGGGATGGAGGGACTGGTGAGCTGGGATAAGTTGTGAGAACGTAAGGCAGCCGTGACGGTTGTGATCCAACCAATCCCCAATCCCTGATCCCCAATCCCCAATACCCTCACATGCGCCTCGAGCTCACCGCCGAACAGGCCGAATTCCAGCAGCAGATCGAAGCGTTCGCGCGCGACGTGGTCGCGTTCCGCGCGGCGGGGATCGACAGGAGCGGCGAATTCCCGGCCGACGTGATCCACGCGGCGGCGCAGCACGGCCTGTGCGGTGTCACGATCCCGAAGCAGTGGGGCGGCGCGGGCCGGGACTACGTGAGCTACGCCCTCGCGATCGAAGCGATCGCGCGCGCGAGCGCGACGGTCGCCGTCGCGCTGTCGGTGACCAACTCGCTCGTCGCCGAGGTGATCGCGTACGCCGGCCGCGATCACCAGCGCGAGCGCTGGCTGCGGCCGCTCGCGCGCGGCGAGGCGGTGGGGTCGTTCGCGCTGTCCTCGGGCGATCACGCGGGCGTCATCGTCGTCTGGGCGCGCACCGGCGAGCCGGGGGCGAAAGGGATCAGCTGTTTTCTCGTCGAGGCCGGCGTGAGCGGCCTGCACGTCGGCAAGCACGAAGACAAGATGGGCCTGCGCGCTTCGACCACGGTTTCGCTGAGCTTCGAGGATCTGCGCTTGCCGGCCTCGGCTCTCATGGGCGCTGAAGGGCAGGGCTTCGGGATCGCCATGGCCGCGCTCGACGGCGGCCGGGTCGGCATCGCCGCGCAGGCGACCGGCATCGGGCTCGCCGCTCTCGACGCCGCGGTCCGCTACGCCAAAGACCGGCAGGCATTCGGCCAGCCGATCGCGAACTACCAGGCGATTCAGTGGATGCTCGCCGACATGGCCACCGAGCTCGCCGCCGCGCGGATGCTCATGCTGAAAGCGGCCTCCGCGAAGGAGACGCAGGACAAGAGCACCGTCGAGGCGTCGATGGCGAAGCTCGCCGCGTCCGAGGCGGCGCACAAGGCGGCCGACAAGGCGATGCAGATTCTCGCGTCGGCCGGCTACCGCCGCGGTTCGGTCGTCGAACGCCTCTTTCGCGACGTGCGCGCGACGGAAATTTATCAGGGGACTTCCGAGGCGCAACGGATGATAATCGCCGCCAACGTGCTGGCGAACGGTTAGCCGAAAAAGGGCTCGCCGAAAAAAAGGGGTACGACCCCTTTTTCGCGGAGGGGGGCATGAAAAAACTGAATCGACGCGAGTTCGTGCAGACGACGACCGCGGTGGCGGCGGCTGCGGTCGGGGTACCGAAGACGGTATTCGGGCAGGCGCCGACGATGATGACGCCCAAGAGCGCCAGGCCCTGCGTCGTCGCCTCGTCCAACGGCAACCGATCGAAAGACGCCGACGGCGTCACGTGCGTGGCGAAGGCGTTCAAGATGATGACCGGCGGCGCCGACGTCCTCGACGCGCTGGTCGCGGGCGTCTCCATCGTCGAGCTCGATCCGAACCAGACCGGCGTCGGCTGGAGCGGCCTGCCAGACGCGGAGGGCGTCGTACAGCTCGACGCGTCGTGCATGCACGGGCCGAAGAAGCGCGCCGGCGCCGTCGCGGGGATCGAGGGCGTCCGCGCGCCCGCGCGCGTCGCGCAGCTCGTCGCCGACGAAACGGATCACCATCTGCTCGTCGGCAAGGGCGCGCAGGATTTCGCGCGCGCGATGGGGATCAAGATCGAGGAAGGGCTGATCAACGAGAACGCGCGCAAGCAGTGGCTCGAGTGGAAGCGGCGCACGGATCCGCTGCACTACCTGAGCCCGAAGGAGCGCGCGCAGGCCTGGTACGACGCCGGCATCCAGATGGTGCGCGAAGGCCTCATCGACGGCGAGCACTTCTGGGGCACGATCAACTGCGACGGCGTCAACCCGAAGGGCGAGATCTGCGGCGTGACGACGACGAGCGGCCTCGCGTGGAAGATTCCGGGCCGCGCCGGCGACTCGCCGATTCTGGGCGCGGGACTCTACGTCGACGGCGACGTCGGCGCCGCCGGATCGACGGGACGCGGCGAAGCGAACCTCTACAACCTGTCGTCGTTCCTCATCGTCGAGGAGATGCGGCGCGGCGCGCATCCGAAGGACGCGGCGATGACGGCGCTGAAGCGCGTCGCGAAGAACACGATCGAGAAGCGGCTCCTGAACGCGAAAGGGCAGCCGAACTTCGGCCTGAGCTTCTACGTGCTGAACGCGAAGGGCGAGTACGCCGGCGCGTCGATGTACGAGGGCACGTACGCGGTTTGCACCGAAAAGGGACCGGAGACGCTGAAGAGCGACGCGCTCTACGAAGGACGGCCGACGTAGGCCGGGCAGGCCGGGTGGGCCAGGCAGGCCGGGTGGGCCAGGTAGGCCGGGTAGGTAGAGCCACAGAGGACGGAGGACCAATGCGCAGGAAGTTGAGCCGCCGCGAGTTCGTGCAGACGACGACGGCCGCCGCGGCGGCAGCTGCCGCGGTGCCGAAGACGGTCTTCGGCCAGGGGCTGACGGTGATGACGCCGAAGAGCGTGAAGCCGGTCGTCATCTCGTCGAGCAACGGCCATAAGTTCAAGAACGGCGGCTCGCAGACCTGCATCGAGAAGGCGTTCCAGATGATCGCCGGCGGATCGGACGTCCTCGACGCGCTGGTTGCGGGCGTCAACCTCGTCGAGCTCGATCCGCTGGACGACAGCGTCGGCTACGGCGGCCTGCCGAACGCCGACGGCATCGTGCAGCTCGACTCCTGCTGCATGCACGGCCCGCGCAAGCGCGCCGGCGGCGTCGCCGCGATCGAGGGCGTCCGCACGCCGTCGAAGGTCGCGCAGCTCGTGATGGACGAGACCGATCATCACCTGCTCGTCGGCAAGGGCGCGCAGGAATTCGCGCGCGGGATGGGGTTCAAGATCGAGGACGATCTCAACACCGAGAACTCGCGGAAGAAGTGGCTCGAGTGGAAGCGGCGGATCGATCCGCTGCACTATCTCTCGCCAAAGGATCGGCAGCAGGCGTATCACGCCGTCGCGATGCAGATGATCGCGGAAGGCTGGATCGATCGCGATCACTACTACGGCACGATCAACTGCGACGGCATCAACGCGAAAGGCGAGATCTGCGGCGTGACGACGACGAGCGGGCTGTCGTGGAAGATTCCAGGCCGCGTCGGCGACTCGCCGATTCTCGGCGCGGGGCTGTACGTCGACGGCGAGGTCGGCGCCGCCGGATCGACCGGGCGCGGCGAAGCCAATCTCTACAACCTGTCGTCGTTCATGATCGTCGAGGAGATGCGGCGCGGCGCGCATCCGAAGGACGCCGCGATCACCGTCCTGAAGCGGATCGCGAAGAACACCGTCGAGAAGCGTCTGCTGAACTCGAAGGGGCAGCCGAACTTCGGATTGAACTTCTATGTGCTGAACGCGAAGGGCGAGCACGCCGGCGTGGCCATGTACGAATCGACCTACTCGGTCTGCACGGAGAACGGGGCCCAGACGGTCAAGACCGACGCGCTGTTCAGCGGCAGCGCAACCGATTAAGGAGCGCGACTGTGCACGTACTCATCGTGAATTTCCGTCTCGACGGGATCGACCAGGCGCAGTACGCCAAGCTGTGCGACGACGTCGCGCCCGCGTTCGCCGCGGTGCCGGGCCTCGTCAGCAAAATCTGGCTGAAGGACGCCGAGCGCGGGATCTTCGGCGGCGTCTACCTCTGGGAGAGCCGCGAGGCGCTCGAGCGCTACAAAGGGAGCGACCTCTTCAAGTCGATCGGGGCGCATCCGAACCTCGTCGACGTCACCGCGCGCGAGTTCGAGGTGCTCGAGTCGCCGACGCGCGTGACGAACGGCCTGCTCGCCACCACCTGATCTTCGCTCGCGCCAGCTCATCACATTCCGGATGGGCTGGCGCGCTCTTGTGCCGCGCGGTACACCTCCGCGATAATTCAAATCCCCCCGGCCGCACATGGCGCCCCGCGAGGAGGCCACGTGAAGCCGAATCGTCTCGTCGGATCCCTGCTGGCGCTCTTCGCGACGTCGCTCTCCGCGACCGTCGCGGCGCAATCGGCCATCGGGAGAGAAGTGTCGGTCCCCGTGCACCTCGTCGACGGCGAGGAGCTCTCGACGCCGCTCGACGCGCTGATGGCGCACGGCCGCCATCTGTTCACGGCGGTGTGGACCATCGAGGAAGGCGGAGGGCGGCCGCGCACCAAAGGCACCGGCGCGCCGCTCGCCGATCCGGGCAGCCCGCTCGAGTTCCCGCGCAACTTCAACCGTCTTTCGGCGCCGGAGGCGAACTCGTGCGCCGGCTGCCACAACGCACCCTTCGGCATCCCCGGCGGCGGCGGCGACATCGTCGCGAACGTGTTCGTGCTCGCGCAGCGGTTCGACTTCGCAACCTTCGATTCGTTCGACACGATGCCGACGCGCGGCGCCATGAACGAGGCGGCGCTGCCCGTCACGATGCAGACGATCGCGAACTCGCGCAACACGCTCGGCATGTTCGGATCGGGGTTCATCGAGATGCTCGCGCGGCAGATCACCGTCGATCTGCGCGCGACGCGCGACAGCCTTGCGCCCGGGCAGTCGGCGGCGCTGACG
>QHWK01000089.1 GCA_003223775.1 Acidobacteriota bacterium | reverse complement strand
GCCAAGGCCGGCGCCGACGAGCGCGATCCCGATGAAGTACGCGAACACGAGGAGCAGCGCGCCGGCGAGGCCCCCGACGACTGCGGAGACGATCATGCCGAGCGTGTTGCTCGCGGCCATCATCGAGCTCGCGAGCATCGCGCCGAGGATGAACCCGTAGATGCCGAGCACGACCTTGAACAGCCGGTAGCCGGCGAAGCACGAGAGCGCGCCGCCGAGCACGAGCAGGACCGCCGCGGGGAGCTCGTAGGGGTGCGGCAGCATCACGTCGAATCAGACCTCGCGCCGCCCCTCGAGCGCCTTGTGCATCGTCACCTCGTCGGCGTACTCGAGGTCGCTGCCGACCGGCACGCCCATCGCGATGCGCGTCACCTTGACGCCGAGCGGCTTCAGCAGGCGCGCGAGGTAGATCGCGGTGGCCTCCCCTTCGACGTTCGGGTTCGTCGCGAGGATGACCTCCGCGACGCCCTGGTCGACGCGCGCGAGAAGGCTCTCGATCTTGAGGTCGTCGGGGCCGACGCCCTGCAGCGGCGAGAGCGCTCCCATCAGCACGTGGTACACGCCCTTGAACTCGCGCGTCTTCTCCACCGAGGCGACGTTTTGCGGCTCCTCGACGACGCAGATCACCTTCGGATCGCGCGCGTCGCTGCTGCAGTAGGCGCACGGATCGACCTCGGTGATGTTGTTGCAGATCGAGCAGTAGGTGACGCGCTCCTTCACGTCGCGCAGCGCGCCGACCAGCGCGTCGGTCTGCTCGCGCGGCGTCTTGAGGATGTGGAACGCGAGCCGCTGCGCCCCCTTCGGCCCGATGCCGGGAAGGTGCTGGAGCTCTTCGATGAGGCGGAGGAGAGGATCGGGAAGTGACATCGAAATTAGGAATGTGGAATTTGGAATCTGGAATGCGTGCACGAATTCCAAATTCTGAATTCCAAATTCTTAATTCTCACATGCCGGGCAATTTCATGCCGGGCGGGAGGAGCCCGCCCATCTTCTGCGACATCTCTTCGTCCGCCTTGCGGTGCGCGTCGTTGAGCGCGGCGACGATCAGATCCTGCAGCATGCCGACGTCGTCTTTCGACACGACCTCCGGGTCGATCTTGATCGACTGCACCAGCTTGGCGCCGTTGATGACGACGGTGACCATCCCGCCGCCGGCGTTGCCCTCGACGCGCAGCTCGGCCATCTGCTGCTGCAGGCGCTCCTGCATCTGCTGCGCCTGCTTCATCATCTGCTGCATCTGCTGGATGTTCACATTTCCTCGACGTCGCGGATCTCCGCGGGAAAGATCTCCAACACGGCCTGGACGGCCGCGTCGGCGAGCGCCTGCTCGCGCAACTCCGATTTCCTGTCGCCCTGCGGCGTATCGATCGGCGTCTGGCCGCCGGTTCGGGCGGCGTCGCTCGACGGGGCCGCGTCGGGCTGGACGCCGGCGACGGCGATGCGGCGGCCCGCCGCCTGCTGCGCGAGCGTCTCGAGCCACGCGCGGTTCTGCTCGAACATGTTCAGCAGCGTCCGCTGGTTCGCGGAGAACGTGAACGTGATGCGATCGGCCGCCGCGTCGATCTTCTGCGCCTGCGCGCAGACGGTGCTGTAGAACACCGGCTTCGATTTCCTGATCTCGGCGAGCAGCGCGTCCTTGAAGCCGGCGGCTTTCGCCGGCGCGCCGTTGTCGTGCGCCGGCGGCGCCGCGGCAGCGCGCGCCGCGGCGGGCGGCGGCGCGGACGCCTTCGCCGCAGCACGCGCGGGCGGATCGGGCGCAGGGCGGGGCGGGGCTGCCACCGACGCGCGGTTCGACGGGGCTGGCCGCTCCGGCGCCGCGCCGACAGCGCCCGCGATCAGATCCTCGATCGGCGTCAGCTTGCGGAGGTAGATCCACCGCAGCAGCGCCATCTCGAGGTGGTAGCGCGGCTGCGCCGCGCCGCGGATGTCCGCCTCCGCCTTCGTGAGCAGGTCGAACGCGCGCAGCAGGTCTTCGCGCGAATACTGCGCCGCCAGCGACTTCAGCCGCTCGCGCTCGCCTTCGCCCGCGATCTCCGGATCGTTCAGCCGCGTCGCGTCCACCGAGACGACCAGCAGATCGCGGACGACGCGCGACAGCTCGCGGCAGACGGCGCGAAGATCGAACCCCATCTCGACGGCTCGCGCGGCGTGCGCGAACGCCGCCGGCGCGTTCTCGTCCGCCACGGCCTCCACGATGTCGAGCAGCAGATCGCGGCCGACCAGCCCGAGCACCGTCGCCACGTCGTCGCCGGTAATCGTCGCGCCCGTGAACGCGATCACCTGATCGAGCTTGCTCTGCGCGTCGCGCATGCTCCCTTCGGCGTCGCGGGCGATGAGCTGGAGCGATTCGTCGGACACGGTGATCTTCTCGACGTCGACGATCTCGCGCAGCTTCTGTGCGATCGCCTTCGAGCTGATCGCGCGGAACTCGTACACCTGCGATCGCGACAGCACTGTCTCCGGAATCTTCTCCAGCTCCGTCGTCGCCATCATGAAGACGACATGGTCGGGCGGCTCTTCGATCGATTTCAGCAGGGCATTGAACGACGGCGTGGACAACTGATGGACTTCATCGATGATGAAGATCTTGTAGCGGTCCCGCGCGGGTCTGATCGCAAGGTTGGCGATGATGACTTCGCGGACGTTGTCGATGCCGGTGTGCGTCGCGGCGTCGATCTCGAGGACGTCCATGTCGCGCCCTTTCGCGATCTCGCGGCATGCGTCGCACTCGCCGCACGGATCCGCGGTCGGCCCGTTCGCGCAGTTGAACGCGCGCGCGAGGATGCGCGCCGTCGTCGTCTTCCCCACGCCGCGCGGCCCCGCGAACACGAACGCGTGCGCGAGGCGGCCGCTCGCCAGCGCGTTGCGCAGCGTACGCGTCACCGCCTGCTGCCCGACGACGTCGTCGAACTTCTGCGGCCGCCATTTGCGCGCGAGTACCTGATACGACATCACAATGCGGATTGCGGAATGCGGATTGCGGATTTCATTGCGGATTGGATTGTGGATTGAACCGCGGCCCGGAGGTCCCTGCGGCACATCTCAGGATCCGTTGAGCGCTGCTGCCTTCCGGCCCTGACGCGGTTGACGGACTGAAATTGCACAGGTTCCGGACCGCGGTGCAATCCGCAAACCTTCACTTTACTATACCGGCACGCGCGTCGCGAGGACGATGTACTTCGCCAGCACCTCGCCGACGACGACCGTGAAGAAGTCGACGTAGAGAATTCCGGTCGCCGACTGCGTCGATCGGATCTTCGCCGTCTGCCACGTCAGATACGAGAGCACCGCCGGCCCAGCGAGGCCGAACAGCACGCGCTGCCAGAAGAAAATCCCGTCGATCGAGAAGATGTAGCGGCGGAAGCTCGGACCGGGATCGAGATCGGGACGGAACGTCGCCAGCGCGAACGCGATCGCGAGGCCGACCGCGACCACGCGGGCGATCATCGACGCCACGTGCAGCTTCACGATCGACTGCAGGTGTGACACCTCCATCGACGGAATCACCAGATACCAGTGGCCGAGGATCATCGCCGTGCACGCGCCGCCCAGGAGCAGCGACGACGTGAGAAAGCTCGCGGCGGTCAGCGCCGCCGGCGCCGTTGGCGCCGCCCGCGAGAACTCGATCGCCTCCAGAAGGATCGCGAGCACGCCGGCGGCCGCCGCGGCGGCCATGAGGGCGGTTCGAAATCTCGTGAACAGCCGTCCGATGGTTGCCCACGCGAAGACGATGAGCGCGGTGCACGCCATGAGCGGCAGCACCGACGGCGCCGCCGACACGTGCAGCGCGCCGGTCGTCGGCGCAAGCGCCGCTCGCAGCGACTGGAAATAGAACGCGAACGCGATGACGAGCAGAATCGACGCAAGGCCGGCGTTGAAGCGAAAGAACTTGACGCCCGCTTCGCGCGACACGAACAGGAGCGTGACGACGATGCCGACGCCGAGGTGTGCGAGGAAGAGGAAGAGAACCGTGGAGAGCGACACTGTGGGCCGGGCGAGTCGGGCGGGCCAGGCAGGTCGGGCAGGTTACGAGCAGGCAGCGCGATGCAGCCCGCCCGGCCCGCCAGGCTTGCCCGGCCAGCCCGGCCTCAGCGAAGCCGCTTGTTGATTTCGTTCCAGTTGACGACGTTCCACCACGCGTCGATGTAGTCCGGGCGGCGGTTCTGGTATTTCAGGTAGTAGGCGTGCTCCCAGACGTCGAGGCCGAAGACCGGCTTCTTCCCGTCCATCATCGGGTTGTCCTGGTTCGGCGCGCTCTCGATCGCGATCTTCCCGCCGTTGTCCACGACCCACGCCCAGCCGCTGCCGAACCGGCCGACCGCCGCCTTCTTGAATTCTTCCTTGAACTTGTCGAAGCCGCCGAACGCCGCGTTGATCGCGTCGGCGATCGCGCCCGTCGGCGCGCCGCCAGATTTCGGCCCCATGATCTGCCAGAACATCGAGTGGTTCACGTGGCCGCCGCCGTTGTTGCGGACCGCGGTGCGTATGGCCTCAGGCACGCTGTTGATGCCGCGAATCAGATCCTCGGCGCTCTTCGACTGCAGGTCGGGATGCTTCTCGAGCGCGGCGTTCAGGTTCGTCACGTACGCGTTGTGGTGTTTGCCGTGATGGATTTCCATCGTCTGCTTGTCGATATGCGGCTCGAGTGCATCGGATGGGTACGGAAGCGGCGGGAGCGAGTGAGCCATCGGACGATCCTCCTTGTCGGTCGCTACAACCTGAGGATCGTACTTCAGCGCAGCCGGCGCGGCAACCGACAGTCGGGCAGCCCTGAAGGGCTGCGCTACCGCTGACCGGGGCGCGGACGTCTGGTAGCGCAGGCCTTCAA
>QHWK01000088.1 GCA_003223775.1 Acidobacteriota bacterium | reverse complement strand
GAACGCGTCGAGCCGCGCGCTGACCGCCGTCCATGCCGCCGGCTCGTACTCGCCCACGTGGACGATCACGTGCGTGACGCCCAGCGCGGCGAGATGCCGCACGCTCTCGTCGTCGGGAAAGCGCACCAACTCGGTGTACAGCTGATCGAAGAGCGGCGGACGGATGCCGCTGTAGCCTTCCACCGTCTTCCGCCAGTGCGCCGTCGAGTGCAGCATGTAGCCGGTGTGCCGCCGCTCCGAGCGTCCGAGATCGCTCGGGTTGGCGAGCGGCACTTCCGCGATCGCGCGCACGCCGGGCTGCGACGCGATCCATCGATCGATGGCCGGCGGGGCCACGCGCAGCGGCGAGATCGGCAGCGGCGCCACCACGTATTCGGCGACGAGCAGCGCGGAGACGAGCGTCGCGAACCACCGGCGCGGGACGGCGACGCGCGCGGCGATGCGCTCGACCCCGATGCCCGCCAGCACGGCGATGCCCAGCATCGCGAGCAGCGTGAACCGCGACGCCACGCGGATGAAACTGAAGCCGGGCAGGCGATAGAGCAGCGGCCAGATGCCGAACGGCGGACCGATCGCGATCCAGACGCCGACGATCGCGATCAGCAAATAGACCGGTGCGGGATCCCGGCGACGAAGCGACCACTCGGCGTAACGCGCGCGTGGATCGAGCGGGACGATCCGCGCCAGCGCGAGCCGCAGCGCCGCGAGCGCGCCGACGATCAGCCACGGCTGCCATGGACGGCGGAGCGACAGTACGGTCGTCGACATGAACCGGATTCGCAGGGGGCCGCTCCACGCGCGATAGACCGCCGTGCACACCGCGGCGAGGCACGCCGCGTCGACGAGCGCGACGCCGGCCGCACGCAGCCGCGCGCGGCCCGGCGCCACCGCGCACAGCGCGAGGACGAGCGTCAGCGCGCCGGGAAACAGCGTCGCGCCGGCGCGATCGTTGATGCCCTCCGCGTGCAGCCGCTCGAGCAGCCACACGTGCAGGTGCGCCGGGGACGCGCCGAAGCTTTCAATCGGGAGCACCGCCCAGGCGGCGAGCGACCGCCGCAGCCCCATCTCCGCCTGCACGGCGCGGTACGGCAGCACGAGCAGCAGCGCCGGCGCGAGCAGCACGACGCCGGCGACGCCGACGTCCCTCAGCCGGCGCCGCGCATCGAGCCGCTCGCCGAGCAGCGCGCGATAGCCGATCACGATCGCGCTGGCGACGACGAGGAAGATCGCGCCGTGGCCGCTCGTCAGCGCCTGCAGCGTGAACAGCCCGATGAACAGCCGGAGATCGCGCGCGCGGCCGCCATCGAGGTACGCGTGGAGGCACGCGAGCGCGAACGGCACCCACTGAATCGTCGTGAGATGGAGCTGGTCGAGGCGGAGGAATCGCGGCGGCGAGAACGCGAACACGAGGCCGGCGACGAACGCGCCCGCCTCGCCGACGCCCACGCGCCTCGCGAGGACGTACGCGCCCGCGCCGCAGAGCACGCACGACAGCAGCGACACGGCGTTCAGCGCCAGGACGAGATTCCCGGTCAGCCAGATGATCGGCGCCGCGACCAGCGCGCTGCCGATGAAATTCTCCGAGTAGGCGAGCGTGCGGCGCTCCGGGTAGTAGATGTTCGCGTCGAAGATCGACAGCGGCTGGCGGACGAAGGCATGCGCGTCCCACGCGAGCGCCCACAGCTCGAGGTTCGTGTCGGGGCTGTCGGAGAGGACCGCCGTCCCCGGATGCGTGCTCAGCGGATACGCAAGCGCCATTGTCAGCGCGGCGTAGACGAGCGTGGCGCGGATCGCGGCGTGCGGCGTCACCACAATCGACGCTCGCGAAACGCGCGCTCGAGCGCGGCGGCGACGCGATCACGCGAGAACTCGCGCTCGGCGCACAGGAAGCGCACGATCCCGTCGAGATCCGGTTCGGTCGTCTCCACGGAGAAGTCGTCGGTGACGTCGGGCTGCAGAAAAATGCGCCGCACAGCGTCGACGTCCGCGCCGTCGCCGAGCGCGTCACGGATGTCGGCGGGCATCGCCTCGATGCGCCCGTGCTGCTGCACGAGCTTCAGGGCCTTCTTCGGGCCGATGCCTCGCACGCCCTCGTTGAAATCGGTGCCGACGAGGATCGCGAGGTCGACGAGCTGCTCGCGCGCGATGCCCCATGCGGCCAGCAGGCGATCGAGCTCGATCACCTCGGGCACGATCGGACGGAACGTTCCCTGGCTCGGCAGGAATTCCTTGCCGGAGATCGTGAGAAACCGCACCAGTCGAGGAGCGCCGAAGAGCAGCGCGTCGTAATCCTTGCTCGCCGCGGCCGTCACCTCCTGAGACGTCGCCGCCATGTGCGCGGCCTGCGCCTCGGCCTCGGAGGGCGCCCGCCGGGTCGGCACGCCCATCAGCCGCAGCAGCTCGCGCGCCTCCGCGATCATCTCACCCGTCAGCCGCGACGTCATCGTCGCCTTCGAGTAGGCGGCTGCGAGGTCGCCGCGCTCGAGCGCGGCCGCGCGCGCCTCTTCGTAGCGCTGGCGCGTGGCGCGGCGCTCGGCGATCTCGCGCGCCTTGCGCGGCGGCGGCGCGCCGTCGAAGACGAATACGAGGCGCAGCGCGTGCTCGGCGATGAGCCGGGTGGTGCGATAGAACAACCCCGACAGGTGCGACGTCGTGCGCCCCTTCGAATCGCGCAGCGGCGTGCCGTCGCGCAGCCGGATCAACGCCAGGAATTGATACAGCTCGGCGTTGCCGTCGACGGCGAGCGTCTGGCCGGCGAGCGCGTCGAGCGCCACCGTCGTTTTCGTGATGATCGGCGTGAGAAGGACGCCCACCGGCGAATCGTCGAGCCGTATTTTCTCTCGATTTGCCGCGCGCGGCGGGCATAAGATACGCGCCGGAGGCGGACATGAGACTCGGTGTGTGCTGTCTCGTCGCGTTGCTCGCGGCGACACCCGCATTCGCGCAGGACGCCCAGGCCGGATCGCGCGACGGCCGCGGAGGCCTCTTCTGGACGGGCCTCGCGCTCGGTGTCGCCGGCGTCGCGACCTCGGTGCTCGGCGTCACGGCGTTCCGCGTGGACGACACGAGCACCGGCAACGCGCCCCCCGGCGCGTATCAGGCGTGCCTCGCCCAGCGCGCGGATCCGATCTATGCCACCAACAGCTGCGACGCGCTGAAAGGCAAGAACAGGCCGATGCTCTGGGGCGGCGTCGCCGCCAGCGTCCTCGGCGCCGCGCTGATGATCCGCGGCACGAGCACGAGCGCCGAAATCTCGCAGCACGCGGTCCGCGTGCTGCACACGATCCGGTTTTGACCGCGGGGCGTTTCATTCACACGAGTGATCGCGAGGAGACTTTCATGATGAATCGCTCGCGGGTCGGCTTCGTGGCCTCGATCTTTTTCGCCGGCGCGATGCTCGGCGCCGCCGCGCCTGCGCTCGCGCAGCGGACGACGACCGGCACCGTCATCGGCAAAATCATGGATTCGAGCGGCGCGGTGCTGCCGGGCGTCACCGTCACGCTCGCGAGCCCCGAAGCGCTGGGCCAGTTCACCGGCGTCACCGACGCGCAGGGGGCGTATCGCGTCACCAATCTCCCGCCGGCGACCTACGACGTGCGCGCCGAGCTCTCCGGATTCCAGGCCGTGATCCGCAAAGCGCCCGTTCGGCTCAACGCCGTCACCGAAGTGGACTTCACGCTGTCGGTCGGCGCCGTCGCCGAGACGGTGAACGTCACCGCCGAGACGCCGATCGTCGATCCGGAGCGCGCGGGCCTTTCGGTGAACATCAACAACCAGGCGCTCACGACGGTCCCGGTGACGACCAATCGCCGGTTCCAGGACGCGTGGCTGGTGGTGCCGGGCGTGTCAGTGAATCCGGCGACGCAGGAGCTCACCGGATCCGAGCGGCGCACGAGCCTCGACGGCGCGGACGTCACCGATCCCTACGGCGGCGACATCTTCGCCGTGAACCTGAACTACGACGCGATTCAGGACGTCGAGGTGAAGGCGCTCGGCGCGGAGGCATCGGACGGCTCCAGCATGGTCGGCCAGTACATGAACATCGTCACCAAGAGCGGCGGGAACCAGTTCCACGGATCGGCGGCGCTCTTCGTGATCCCGCAAAGCTTCAACGGATCGAACGTCCAGGGGATTCCGGCGAACCGCCGCGAGGACTACCAGCCGGACCTCACGCTCGGCGGTCCGATCGTGCGCGATCGCATCTGGTTTTTCTCGGCCTATCGCCGCGTGCAGACGGATCAGACGTTCAACAACACGGTGGTGCCGGTGCAGCGGCGCGGCAACCTCTGGTTCGGCAAAGTGACCGCGCAGGTGCGCAACAATCATCGCGTGCAGGTGAGCGTGCAGTACGACCGCACGATCCAGGGGAACGCGATCTTCCGCGGCACGGTCGCGCCGAACCGCAACCTCGGACTGCTCACGAGCTCCGCGGTCCGCTCGCGAGCTTCAACTACAACTGGGTCGTGAGTTCGACGAAGGTCGTGCAGTTCGTCGGCAGCTTCATGGTCAACAAGCCGAACGATCTGCAGCCGAACGACGGCCAGGCGCTCGTCCCGACCAGGATCATCCAGAGCAATCCGACGGGCGACATCCTCGGCAGCCTGACGACGACCTCGCAGGAGGGCGGCTTCGGCGGGACCGACACGTCGCATCGGTCGATGATCTATCTGTCGCCGTCGATGACCTTCTTCGTCAACGACAAGCTGGGATCGCACGAGTTCCGCGGCGGCGCCGATCTGTATCCGAACATCGAGAACAAGACGAGCAGCTCGCTCGCGCCGGTGGAGTTCTACTTCCGTCCGCCGGGCACGACGGGCAGCGGCGACGTCCTCTTCGAGCGCGACATTCTCCGCGGCTTCGACGGCGGCACGTCGGTGAGCAACGACGCCTACGAGCACCACTACGGCGCGTACTTCCAGGATCGCTGGAAGCCGTCGTCGCGCGTCGCGGTAAAGGCGGGCGTCCGGCTCGAGACGACCAGCGTGTTCACCGACGATCGCCAGCGAGTGCTCGGCTCACTGCTGCCGCCGGCGCTGCCGACCAATCCGAGCGATCGTGAATTCCATCAGAACGTCGCGATGCCCAACTTCGGCATCTCCCTCGACGCCGGCGCGTGGGGCGTCTTCCGCGGCACCGTCGCGCCCAACCGCAATCTCGGGCTGCTCACGAGCGCGACCACGACGCCGGCGGGAGCGCTGAGCTCGGCCACGCCGCAAATCGTCGCGCCCTCGGCGCTCGGCACGCTCATCAAGGGCGGCCCGCTCGCCAGCTTCAACTACAACTGGGTGGTGAGCTCGACGAAGGTGTTCCAGTTCGTCGGCAGCTTCATGATCAACAAGCCCAACGACCTTCAGCCGATCGACGGGCAGGGACTTATTCCAACGAAGGTGATTCAAACCAATCCGGCGGGCAACATCCTCGGCAGCCTCACGACCACGGCGCTGGAAGGCGGCTTCGGCGCGACCGACACGTCGCATCGATCGATGATCTACTTGTCGCCGTCGATGACCTTCTTCGTCAAGAACAAGCTGGGATCGCACGAATTCCGCGCGGGCGGCGATTTGTATCCCAACATCCAGAACAAGACGAGCAGCAACCTCGCGCCGGTGGAATTCTATTTCAGGCCGCCGGGCACCACGGGGAACGCGGACGTGACGGATCCGTACGGCGGCGACATCTTCGCCGTCAACTTGAACTACGACGCGATTCAGGACGTCGAAGTGAAGGCGCTCGGCGCCGAAGCGTCCGACGGCTCCAGCATGGTCGGACAGTTCATGAACATTGTCACCAAGAGCGGCGGCAACAGTTTTCACGGGTCGGCTGCGCTGTTCCTGATCCCGCAGCGGTTCAACGGGACCAATGTTCAGGGCATTCCCGCCAATCG
>QHWK01000087.1 GCA_003223775.1 Acidobacteriota bacterium | reverse complement strand
TCTGTGCCCTTGACAGCGAAGCGCCTAGACGAACGAGAGAGATGCCTTGCGGAAGTTACCGCCAAGCACCCGAGTCGAATCTGTACCGAGCCAATTGTCGAGGACCCGCGCGTAGACGGCTCGGAAGTCGGTCTCGAAGTGGATGTCGCCCGCGGCGTTCTCGAGCGTCGGGTTCGCCGGATCGGTGTTCAGGTTCGCGGCCGTGCCGTAAAGGCCTCCGCTCACCTTGCCGCCCATCGCGAGCATCACCGACGCCGCTCCGTGGTCGGTGCCCGCGCTCCCGTTCTCGCTGATGCGGCGGCCGAACTCCGAGAAGCTGAGGACGAGCGTGTCGTCGAGCAGCCCCTGGTTCTTGAGATCGTCGTGGAACGCGAGGAGGCCGTCGTTCAGCGTCGCCATCAGGTTGTAGTACGCGCCATTGACGGCGTTGACGTTCTGCGCCGAGTGCGTATCGAAGCCGCCGGTCGTGACGTAGAACACGCGCGTTCCGATGCCCTTGTTCATCGCGCCGGCGACGGCGCGCAACGCCTGGCCGAACCCGGTGTTGGGATACGTCACCGACGGCGCGTACTGCGCGACGGTCGCGACGCGATCGAGCGTCGCCATCGCCGCCTGCGTGCTGCCGTACACGAACGCGAGCTCCGGACGATCGACCGGCACGTGCGACGCGATCCGCAGCGCCGTGTTGCGCTCGGCGACGGCCTCGGCGCCCGCGTTGGGGCTCACGAACGCGTAGCCCGCCGGGCTCGCGATCGCCGGCACCGCCGTGCGCGCGGCGAGCACGTGCGGCAGCGCCGCGGTCGTGTTCCAGCCGACGAGCGGATCGACCGGCGAGGGCAGCGAATCGAGGTAGCGGCCCACCCAGCCGAGCGCCTGCGAGTTGTTCGGATCGGCGGTGGACCAGATGTCGGTGCCGAGGAAATGCGATCGGCTCTGGTTCTCGTAGCCGGTGCGCTGGATCAACGCGAGCCGGCCCTGATCGAAGATCTGCTTCAGCCCCGCAAGGCGCGGGTGCAGCCCCAGCGCGACGCGCGACGAGTCGGTGCCGACCTGCAGCACCTGGCCGGCCGGCACGCCGATGGTCGGCCGCCGGCTGTAGTAGAACGGATCGTTGTACGGCACCAGCATGCTGAGCGCGTCGTTGCCGCCGCTCAGATTGAGCACGACGAAGTTGCGCGTGTGCGCGCCCTGCGCGCGTGCGAGATCCGACAGGAACTCCGGCGCGGCGAACGTCACCGTGAACGCGGCTACGCCGCCCTTGACGAATTGCCGTCTGGTGACCTTCATATCAGCTGGTACTCCGGAGAACCGGCGATGAGGTGGACAAGGCCGGCGGCCTTGCTCTGGATCTGCGCGTCGGCGCCGGTCCACGCGCCCGTGGCGCGCAGGTAGTTCGACAGCTCGCTCGAGACGCCCGCGTCGGCCGGCGCGGCGACCAGCGCGTCGGAGATGAACGCCAGCAGCGCCTCCGGCGACTTGTTCGCGCTCGCTGTCTTGACGGCGTTCGTGAGGTTGAACTTCTGGTTCGCGGCCAGCGACGCCGCGAAGTTGAGCCGCGCGAGCATCGCGCTCGTCGAGAACCACTCTTCGCCCGCCCGCCAGCCGGCGACGTCGGGCGGCTCGTAGAGAATCTGCCCCATGTTCGAGAGCGGCGTCAGCGCGTCGTTCACCGAGAAGCCGCTCCAGCCGACGTCCTTCAGCATGCGCACGGCGAACTCGACCGGCCACGAATAGCGCGTGAAGTACGCGCTCGCATCCCAGAACTCGGGCGACGTCAGCACCTCTCTCATCACCGCGCGCATGTCGTACTTGCTCTGCTGGTACACGCCTGCCACGCGGTTGACGAACGTCTGGTTCACCGCGCCGAACTCGGAGACGAAGAAGCGGTACAGCTTCGTCGCGAGATAGCGCGCGGTGTTCGGATTCGCCGCGAGCCCGTCGATGAGATCGAGGCCGTCCTGCATACCGTCGGCCGCCGATCGCGCGCCGATCGTCCGGCTGCCGTTCGAGTAGATCGGGAAGCTGAAGGTCTTGGCCGTCGTCTCGTGCTGCGCCGAGACGTAGGCGAACTCGGAGCGGCGCGATCCGTCGGCAGCCGATCCCGCCTGCTGCATGTTCCACCCGGTGAACACGCGCGCGCCGGCGTACACGTCTTCCTCCGTGTAGTTGCCGACGCCGACCGTGAACAGCTCCATGATCTCGCGCGCGAAGTTCTCCTGCGGCTTCGCCTTCGTGTTCGTGCGGCCGTCGAGCCACACGAGCATCGCCGCGTCCTTCGCGATGTTCACGAGGATGTCGCGGAAGTTGCCGAGCGCGTTCTCGCGCAGCATCTCGATCTGGCCGCGCACCTTGCCCGGATCCTCCGACGCCTTCGCCGCCATGTAGCGCGTGGCTTCCGCCGCGCCGAGCGTGCCGGCGACCTTGTTGTAGCCGGTGGCGAAGTGGTTGTGCCAGAACAGCGCCATCTTCTCCTGCAGAGGACGATCGCTGTGCACCATGCGGAACAGCCAGCGCTGGCGCGCGTCGATGATGTTCCCCTGCGGCAGGAACTGGCCGCGCGTCGTCACGTTGACGTAGCCCGCCTTGCCGATGTTGCTGTCGACGGTGTCCTCGATGCCCTCGAAGTTCACGAGCATGTCGACCGCGTCCGGGATCGACATCTGGCCGTACATGTCGAGTTCGTCGGGGCGTGCTCCGAAGCCGGCGCGGCGCAGGAGATGTTCGATTTGACGATCGGGTGTGCGGGGCATCGTTTTGTCCTGCTCACATCCTAAGAAGGCCGCGTCCGCCGGACAACGAAATTCTTCCGGAGGCGCTCCCACACCAGCCGGCTCGCGAGCATCGGCGCCCCGGCGAGGAGGCGGCGCCGGAGCTGGCGGTAGCTGCCGCGGCCGGCGGCGAACTCGAGGATCGACCGCGTCATCTCCGGTTCACGACGCGCGCCGTCGATCACGCGTGCGATTCTGCGCCGATCAGCGAAGAGAAAGCGCTGGAGGAGCACCGAATCGCGAAGTTCTGCGCCAATTTCGTAATCGCAAGCGCGGCGGTAGCGCCGCGCCAGCTGCGAGACGCCGGACGCGCCGGCAACGGTCTGCGCGGCGAGCTCCCCGGACACCATCGCGTAGTAGATGCCTTCCGCCGTGACGCCGTTCACGAACCCGCCGGCATCGCCGGCCAGGAGCACCCGGCCGCGCGCCGGCGCGCGCAGCGGGCCGCCGACCGGAATCAGAAACGGCGTGAAATTGTTCCGTACCGACTCGCCGGCGACGATGCCGCGATCGCGCAGCATGGCGACGAAGCCGCGCTGCAGCGTGTAAGGCGCCGCGGCGATCGCCTCGCGATAGTGCGACAAAACATAGCCGATCCCGATGTTCACATGGTCCCGCTTCGGAAAGATGTACGCATACCCCTCCGGAGCTCTGTGACCTTTGACAGGTCCAGACCGCGCAGGGTTAAAACCGTAGGCGACCCACAGCGTCGTCGGATCGAGATCGCGAAGCGCCGATCGCGGCGTTTCTTCCATCATGTCGAGCGCTACGGCTGAGGCAGGCCATCCGCTGTTGATCCCCGTCCGCCGCGCCACCACGCTGTGCACGCCGTCGGCGGCGATGACGACGGGCGAGGCGAAGCGGCGGCCGTCGCGCGTCGTCAACGTCACGACGTCGCGATCTTCACGCGCCTGCACGACGTCGGCGCCGGTCACGAGCTCCGCGCCCGCCTCCTGCGCGAGCGACACGAGCAGCGCGTCGAACTCGATGCGCCGGATCATCAACGCCGCCGGGCCGTCCGATTCCACCACGGCCGCCTCACCGTCCGGGCCCTCGAGATACAGGCGCGCAACGGCGTGCGTCGCAATGCGATGGAGCTCTCGTTCGAGATACGGGAAGCGGCGCAGCGCTCGCACGCTGATGCCGCCGCCGCACGGTTTGTTGCGCGGGAAGACAGATCGATCGAGGAGCCGCACAGGGACGCGCGCGAGAGCGAGCGCGCGGGCGGCGGTCGCGCCGGCCGGTCCGGCGCCTACGACGAGCACCGGCGCTTGGGGCGAAATTCCGGCGATCATCGCAAAATTTCGATAAAATCAGCGCGCGGCGCGCGAAAGCGGCCATTATAAGTTGAAGCCGGCAGGTGTCCTGCGTGGTTGCGTCGGCCTCCCGCCTGTGGGATAGTGATGCCGCCCGCTCGACCGTTACCGGTCCCTAATGCGCCCTCTGTCATCGATTGTCCGCACGCTTGCGACGGCCGGCAGCGTCACGCTGGTGTGGCTGCTGTCCGCTTCGCCGGCGCTGGCCGCGCCGCTGCCGCAGCGCGGCGCGGCGGGTCCGGTCTGCAACGCGCAATCGGTCACGTTCCGGAAGCTGGCGCGCCACGCCAAATCGTACGGCGGTCCGCTGAGACGGCCGGTAGCCCTGCAGTTCGGCCTGAACGATCCAACGGCGCGACTGCTCCGCGCGACGCGCACGCCGTTCGACACGGACGAGGCGGCGATTCAGAGCGACGCGCCCGCCGCCCACATCGACGACCACGTCGGCGCATCGCCGTCGCTGCTGCTCCTCGGCGTGCTGCCGCGCGCGTGCGCGACCGCGCCGCACAGCCCGTTCGTGTCCCCTCGCTCACCTCGGGGCCCGCCGATCGCCGCGTGATGCCGATCATGCGGTAGTCATCGGTTTGCCAATGTAGAGGTGCCAGATGCGAGTGGTGCTCGCAGATCTGAAATCCAATCGCGGCTTCGTCAGCAAGGACACGGTCGTCGGCGGCTACGGATCGCGGCTCGATCCGTTCTCGCGTGTGACGAGCGTGATCGCGTACCTCAAGAAACAGTTTCACGACGTCCCGAGCGTCCACATGGCCTACAACGCCGCGATCCTCGCGCGCGCGGGCCACGACGTGAAGTGGACGCGCGGCGAGATGGTGGACGGCGACGTCGCGCTC
>QHWK01000086.1 GCA_003223775.1 Acidobacteriota bacterium | reverse complement strand
CTCGTAGTTCGCGCGGCCGGTGTCGTCCAGCTGGCCGATCGTGCCGTAGAACTGCCCCTGCTGCGGGTTCTCGAGATACAGGCTCCGCCGCGTGTTCGTGTTGCCCGTCGTCGCGCCAGGCCCGAAGACTGCCGGGTTCAGCTCCGTCGCGCGCCACAAGTGGCTCGAGTGGTTGCCGAGATAGCTCGCCGACGTGAGCCAGTCGCCGAACACCCGCTGCACGCTGAGGTTCCACTGCTGCAGTGACGTCGGCTCGAGATGCAACGGCGTGTTGACGTACACGCCGAATGCCGGGAACGGCTGTGTGGCCCAGCCGGCGTTCAGCGCCGGGAACGGGTTGCCGCCGGGATATCCGAGATAGGGATCCCCGAAGCCGCCCGGAGGATTCGAGATCGTGATCTGCGCGCCCCACGGCGGGTTGTTCGCGAAGCGCGTGTTGAAGAACAGGTGCGGCGTGTCGTAGAAGACGCCCCACGAGGCGCGCGCGCTCGTGCGCTCGTCGCCGCTCGGCGTCCACACGATGCCGACCCGCGGCACGAACTGCGCGATCTTCCCGAACGTGGTCGCATCGCCCGGGTAGCCGTCGTCGCCGGGGAACATCAGGCCAGCGGGCGCCTGCGGGTATGCCTTGCTGTGGACGTTCTGATCGAAGAGCGTCTGATCGAAGTGGCTCACCCACGAGAACGAGTTCTTCACCGGCAGGAACGGCTCCCAGCGCAGGCCGACGTTCAGCGACAGGTTCGATCGCACGCGCCAGGTGTCCTGCGCGTACGCGCCGACGTAGTCGTTGTAGTCGTAGTCGTACACCGGGTTGCCCTGCAGGAAGCCGCCGCTCACGACGCCGAGCATGAAGTCGGCGAGCGACAAGCCGGTGCCCTGGCCGTTGAAGGTGAAGGCGCCGTTGGTCGGCCGGTTGTTCAGCGTCGCGATGTTCGAGTGGATCCAGTTGCCGCCGATCGAGAACTGATGCGATCCGCGGACGATGTCGAGATCGTCGGCGATCTGCCAGCCCTTGGAGTTGAAGTAGCCGGGATTGGTCGCGCCCGAGCCGACCGAGAAGCCGTTGCCGGTGACGTTGACGCCGACGTAGCCGGGCACGAGGCTCGACACGCGCGCGCCGAGATCGGTCGCGCTGAAGTACGGCGGCAGCGGGCGATCGTTCAGCGTGCGGTTGAACGTCGCGTGCAGCGAGTTCAACGTCGACGCCGAGAGCACGAAGTTGTGGCCGGCGACGATCGAGTGCACCTGGTTGTTCTGGCCGGTGCGGCTCAGCGTCAGCACGTTCGAGCCGTCGTAGGTCGCCGGGTTGTCGTACACCGCGTAGAAGTAGCGGGCGAAGAACGACTGGTTGGCGGTGATCGTGTAGTCGACCTTCCCGAGCGCCTGGTGCTCCGTGCTGTTGTTCGGGATGCCGTACTGCAGCCGTCCGCAGGGATCGCCCGAGACGGGCACGTGCTGCATGAAGTTCAGCGCCACCGGGCTGAGGCGCGACGGATCGATCCGGTTGTTGACGAAGCCGCCGGTGAGCGACAGCTGGCGGCCGCCGTTGCACGCCGGCGACGCGATCGCGGTGAAGTCGCCGTTCAGCATCGCCTGCGTCGGCACGAAGCTGATCGTCGTCGCCGGATTACTGTGTTCGACGCGGCCCTGATAGCCGCCGAACAGGAACAGCTTGTTCTTGACGATCGGCGCGCCGAGCGTGCCGCCGAACTGATTGCGGTTCAGGCTGTCGCGCTCCGGCGCGAAGAAGTTGCGCGCGTTGAAACGGTAGTTGCGGAGGAACTCGAAGGCGTCGCCGTGCACTTCGTTCGATCCCGACTTGGTCACCAGGTTCACCGCCGACGCGGCGTGATGCCCGTACCGCGCCGGCAGCGCGCTCGTCTCCACCTTGAACTCCTGCAGCGCGTCGGGAAACGGCGTCGGCAGGTTCAGGTTGTTGAACGGATCGTTGTGCGTGCCGCCGTCCATGATGTAGGTGATGCCGTTGGCCTGGCCGCCCGCCACCGAGATCGTCACCGTCGGAAAATTCTTGTTCGTGTTGAGGTCTCCCGCCGGCGCCGACGTCGCGAGCCCGGACAGGAAGATCAGCTCCGTCGCCTGCCGCCCGTTCAGCGGCAGCTCCATCACGCGCTGGTTGTCGATCACCTGGCCGACGCCGGTGTTCTTCGTCTCGACGAGGGAGGCGTTCGCCGTCACCGTCACCTGCTCGCTGATCGCGCCGACCGAGAGCGTGACGTTCAGCTCCGGGCTCGATCCGACCTGCAGGACGATGCCGCTGCGCACGTAGGTGTTGAAGCCCTGCAGCACGACCTTCAGCTCGTAAGGCCCGACGGGCAGGTTCGGCAGCGCGTAGGCGCCGTCGGCGCCGGTGAACACGGTGCGCGTCATCCCTGTATCGGTCTTCGCGACAGTGACCTCCGCGCCCGGAATCGCACCGCCGCTCGTGTCGCGGACGACGCCGGAGAGCTGAGAGCCAGCGACCGCCTGCGCCCACGCGGTGCCGGTCGCGACGAGTGCCAGAGCGACAGAACAGACGAGCGCGCGTAAGAGTCTCACTTCGTAACCTCCCATGCGATCCGCTACCGATGCGGCTCGGCACGTTAGCACTCGCTACGCGGCAACCCAACGAAGTTACCGTGCCGTTACCGTAACACTCGCCATTTCCGCCGCTTCGACGCGATAATCCTGCACTCGCATGGAGACATGGCGCACCGCGATCGTCGACGCCGGCCCCGACCACATCCGCGTCCGCGGACACGACGTCCTCGATCTGATGCGGGGCGCGACGTTCACCGATCTGATCTTCCTGCTGCATCACCAGCGCGTGCCGACGGCGGCGGAGCGGCGGCTGATCGACGCGATTCTCGTCGGCTCGGCCGATCACGGCGCCGGCGCGCCGTCGTGCGCGGCGGCGCGGCTCGCCGCGTCGGGCAATCGGCAGTCGCCGTCGGCGGCGATAGCGGCCGGCGTGCTGACGATCGGCGACGAGCACGGCGGCGCGGGATCGTCGTGCATGGCGCTCATCGCCGCGACGCTCGAGCGGTCGCGGCGCGACGAGCGCGCGCTCGACGAGACGGCGCGGCTCGTCGTCGACGAGGCGCGCGCCGCGAAGACGCGGCTGCCAGGGTTCGGGCACCGCGTGCACGCGACGATCGACCCGCGCGTCGACGTGCTGTTCGGGCTCGCAGAGGAATCCGGCCTCGCCGGCGACGGCGTTCGCGTCGTGCGCGCGCTCGAGCGCGCGATCGCCGAGCGGATAAAACCGCTGCCGATCAACATCGACGGCGCGCTGGCCGCAATTCTGGTCGACCTCGGGTTCCCGCCGCTGATGGGGATGCTGCTGTTCGTCATCGCGCGCGTCGCCGGCATCAGCGCCGAAGTGCTCGAGGAACATCTGCGCGAGAAGCCGATGCGCATCCGCATTCCGGTGGAATACGACGGCGTACCTCCAGTGGATGGCGGAGTTTCATGACAGTTCTTGTGCAGACTCGAACGATCACCGCGGAGGAGCAGGCGACGGCGCGGGATCTCCTCGCCCGCGCCCGCGCCGCGATGCGCGCCGTCGAGTCGTACGACCAGGCGGCCGTCGATCGCCTGTGCCGCGCCGTCGCATGGGCCGGCGGCAACGAGACGACCGCAACGACGCTGGCGAAGATGAGCGTCGAGGAGAGCGGCATGGGCAGCCCGGAGCCGCGCCGCCGCGCGAAGGTGCTCGGGATCCTGCGCGACGCGCTGCGGCAGAAGAGCATCGGCGTCATCGAGGAGCTGCCCGAGCGCGGCATCGTGAAGTACGCGAAGCCGGCCGGCGTGATCGCGTCGCTGATTCCGGTGACGAGCCCCTACGTCACGCCGGTCGGCATCGCGATCTACGCGATCAAGTGCCGGGACGCGGTGATCTTCTCGCCGCACCCGGCCAGCCGCCGGACGACGAACGAAACAGCGCGCGTGATGCGTTCGGCGCTGCAGCGGCTGGGCGCGCCCGAAGATCTCGTGCAGTCGGTCGAGCGGCCCAGCATCCCGCTCGCCAGGGAGCTGATGGCCGTCTGCGATCTCACGATCGCGACCGGCGGGCCGGCGATGGTGAAGGCGGCCTACAGCTCGGGCAAGCCCGCGTACGGCGTCGGCCCCGGCAACGCGACG
>QHWK01000085.1 GCA_003223775.1 Acidobacteriota bacterium | reverse complement strand
CACAGTTTTCTGAGCACCGATCGCCGCCGCGCGCTGCGCGGGACGAGCGAGGTAACGAACCGGATGCGAGCGGGGGCAGGCGGATCGGGCCAGACGTGTTCAATCGGCCGCGCGGCCGCCGGACCCTGCGCCCGCGCGACATTGCCGCCGCGCGCGCCCAGCACGATGACACACGCACTCGCGGCGACGAACCGCGTCACCGCTCGGGATCGTGGCGCTCTCACTGCACGACACGATACCTTGTTATCGGAGTCACGATGCTGTGCCGCACAGTCTTGCTCAGCCATGGTCCGCGTAGATTCGCCTGAAACACCCCAGCCGCCGCTGCAGAGCTTGGAGCGGTCCGGCGTGATTGTTGCGGATCGTGGTGGTGGACAAACGCCCTCGGCAGGGCCGAGGGCGTTTGCCACACCTCCTCCGTCTTGCGGTTATTGCTGCGGTGCACCGAAGTTGACGATCCATCGGTAGATGATGTCCGCCTTCCCGAGCGGGTCGGGATTGAGGAACCCGTTCATCGGGCCGCCCGGCTTCGTCATCTGAATGATCCGCGAGTTGGGATCGCCCGGCGTGACGACCGTCATGACGCCTGCGTAGGTCGAGAAATCACGCCCGGCGGTCGGAAACGGGCCGCCGTGACACATGATGCAGTTGCTGTCCATGATCGGCTTGATGTCGGTCATGTAGGTGAGCGGCGTGACCGGCGGCGGTGGCGCCGTGACGGTGACGGTCGCCGCCGATTGGACACTCCCACTCGCGTTGCTCGCCACGAGCGTGTACGTTGTCGTGGCCGTCGGCGATACCACTCGCGACCCGCTCGCGTTGACGGGCGATCCGTCCAGCGTGATCGTCGTGGCGTTCGACGAGGCCCACTGCAGCGTCGTGCTCATGCCGCTCTGGATCGTCGCCGGCATCGCATT